>JAHDYN010000086.1 GCA_023383735.1 Gammaproteobacteria bacterium
CGCACTTGTACTGCTCGCGCAGCAGCTCGAACCACTTCATGAAGGTGAAGCAGCCGGTATAGGACAGCATCAGCACGTCGGGGTCGGGAAACTTCCTGCCGTTCGGCGCGATGTTGCCCCGGGCCATCATGCCGAGATCGGACTTGACGTAGGTGCAGACGTCTTCCGAGTGGCCGGTTTTCTCGGCTTCCATCACGTACTGCCCGGAAACGCGGCGCAGGCCGTTCTGGATGGCATTGATCTCTGGCAGGTTGTTGAGCAGATCGAAGCAGCCGATCAGCTCGTTGAGGTTGCCCGGCACGAAGGTGCTGCAGACCTTGGCGCCGGTCTGCGGGGCGTCGGTGAGGCGGTCGTAGTGGGCCGCCATCATCTCCTTCTGCTTTTGCATCGAGGCGTCTTTTTCGACGTCCTGGCGCTGCGCCTTCGGCGCGGTGACGGGTGTGCTCATGCTGCGCTCCACAGTTTTATCGAATCTGCAAAGGTGCCGGCCTGTTCGCGGATGGGCTGCATCTGGCCGGAGTTCTCGGCGTACTTGAAAGCCACGTAGGGAATGTTCGCTGCGCTCAGCACGTGCTGGAGCATCGGCCGCTCCAGCAGTGCCGGATCGCAGAAGCTGGGTGCCGCGAAGATCACGCCTTCGGCACCGGTGCGCTTGACGGCGCGAACCAGGTGCTGGCCCTTCTCGGCCTGGCTCGGCTCGTACTTCGCGGCAGTCGACTCCGAATGGTGCAGAAATGCCGAGGCGAGGTTGCGCAGGGGGTCGCCCTCGGTCGGCACATCGCCCAGCAGCCAGCGCGTCACCAGCAGCAGGTCGTCATCGACGACATAGCAGCCGGACAGTTCGAGCGACTTGATGAGGTTGAGCGGCGGTTGCTCGCAGAACGCGCCGGTCAGCACGATGCGGCAGTTGTCGCGTCGCGGGCGCGGTGTGGCGCGGGCTGCGGCCAGGTAGTCGCGCAGCATTTGCGAATGCTCTTCAACCGGCAGCACCAGGCCGGCGCGTGTCAGCAGATAGACCTCGGAGGCCGGCGCCTGCCACGGCTCGGCGACCCGGTAGTCGTAGAGCGCGCGCACCAGCCGGCGATTCTCGTTGTAGATGCCGATGGAGCGGTTGAGTTCGGCATCGGTGATCGGCTTGCCGCGCAGCTCGGCGAGTCCCTGGCGCAGCTCTTCGAGCTCGTTCACATAGAAGTTGCCGCCGATGTCGTCGCGGTAGTTCTGCGGCACATCGAAGTAGCGGCTGTAAACATTCGGGAACATCAGTTTCCACATGCCCGACAGATTGCGGATCACGTCGCAGATCGACGGAAACAGCATCACGTCGACGAAGTCGAGCCGCCCCGATACGCCCAGCTCGATGGTGGAGCGGGGGATGCGGCAGATGTAGCTCTGGTAATAGGCATCGCCGTGGATGACCTCGATCTGGTCGCCGCCGCCGACGATGCCAAGCGGCAGCATGTCGGCGGCGTGCAGCAGCTCGCGCGGCACGTAGATCGGCATGTAGCCGGCGACGCGCCGTCCGGCGGCTGCAGCCTTCCATTGGCGCGCGCTGTTGAAGTTGAGGTCTTCGTACAGCGCGGTTGCGCGGTCGATGATGGCGGTGGTGTCGGTCATGGTCAGCGGTGCTCCCAGTGGGGCGGGCGCTTGGCGAGAAAGGCCTGCAGGCCTTCCACGGCGTCCCGTGTGTTCATCAGTTCATCGAGATATTGTTTTTCGACGGCTGCCAGCCGGGCGATCACGCGGGCGGCAAAATCGCTGCGCGCCGCGCGCACGGCGTGCCGCAGCGAGCTGGCGCTCTTGGTCTGCAGGTGGGTGCTGAAATACTCCAGCGCAGCGGCTGCGGGGTCGGCTGTCGCGACATGGGCCAGACCCAGCGCGACGGCTTCGCTGCCGCTGATGCTGCGGCCGGACAGGAGCAGCTCGCCTGCGGCTGCCACGCCGATCAGTTCCGGCAGCAGGCAGGAGGCCGCCGGCGCGAACACGCCGAGCTTCATTTCCGGCTGGCCGAGGCTCGCTTCCGGCGTCACGAACAGCAGGTGTCCGGCCAGCGCCAGTTCCAGTCCGCCGCCCAGGCACTGGCCCTGGATGGCGACCAGCACCGGCACGGGCGATTCGATCAGCCGCGTCAACAGCCGGTGCAGGCCGCCGAGCATGGCCCCGCACTGTTCCGGCAGATGTTCCTCGACGCTGGCGCCGAAGCTGAAATGTGCGCCTTCGGCATCGATCAGCACGGCGCTGAGCGCCGGCATCTTGAGGTGCCCGGCCAGTGCCGCGTCGAGGGCGGCGATCATGGCGGCATCGACGAGGTTGGCCTTGGGCCGCGCAAGCCGCAGCCGCAGCAGCCGCTGGTCGGCCTCCAGCCAGACTTTCAGCGGCGCGCTCATGCGTCGGGCACCAGCACGGCGCGGCGGCGGATCTCGCCGCGATGTACCGCGTCGAAGACGGCGTTGATGTCGCGAAGCGGGTGTTTCTCGATGTACGGGCTCACCTGGACGCGACCGTCGAGCACCAGTTCCAGCGTCGGCGGGTAGAGCGCCGGCGGGCAGCCCCAGTTGCCGAGCGCGCGGGCATGAAACGCCATCAGGTTGGAGAGCCGGATCTCGACCTTGTCCATGGTGAAGCCGACGACGGCGAGCGTCGCGCCGTGGTTCAGCAGCGAGAACGCCGTTTCCTGGCCGGGACGCGTGCCGGAGCACTCGAAGATGATCCATTCGGACTTGTCGCGCAGACCCCGGGACCTGGCGAAGTCCTGTATGGACTTCTTGATCTCGCGCGCGCCGAGCGTGCGGGCATTGATGCGGTGGCCGACCACCGTGTCCGGCAGGGCCGCGAGCTTCTCGTCACTCACGTCGATGGCAACGACCGTGGCGCCAAAGGCGCGTGCGACCTGCGTGCAGTAGCCGCCGACGCCACCCACGCCATTGACGATGACCAGGTCGCCGGCCGTCACGCCGGCCTGGGTCACGGCCTGGTAGGGCGTGGTCACCGCATCGGCAACCACCGAGACGCCGGCGAGATCGAGGCCCACCGACGACAGGCGCTGCTCATCGACCGGACACAGGCCGCGGGCCGGTACGACCACGTGGCTGGCAAAACCGCCGTGCAGGTCGTTGCCCGGCATCTTCTGCTGCCGGCAGATGGTGGCCTTGCCGCGCTGGCAGGCGGAACATTCGCCGCAGGGAATCACCGCCGAGACGATCACCGCCTTGCCCTGCCAGGCGTCGGTACCCTCGCCGCAGGCGATCACGCGGCCGCTGATTTCATGGCCGAGGCAGAGCGGCAGGGGCTGGTTGGTGCGCACGCCGTCGTAATAGAAGCCCAGGTCCGTATGGCAGACGCCGCAGCCGGCGACGGCGACCACCACCTCACCGGGTCCCGCCACGGCCTCGAATGGCGCCGCTGTCAGCGGCGCCCCCGGGGCGCTCATCAGCCACTGTGTCGCTTGCACGGTTTTCCAGACCTCGATTCAAGTGGCGTCTGCTGGCGGTCTTGCCGGCTCTTGTTACCGGTTGACAGGCTGCATCGCCGGATTTAAGGTATTCAAGTACCAGAATACTGGAACAGAGTCAACACGCGCCACCTGGCGCTCCGCAGCCCAAAGGGTATTTATGCCAGCAGCAACAAGCGTTTCGGTAGCAATGGTCGGCAGCGGCGGAGCCGGCGTGATGACCACCGGTGCCATGCTGCTGGAGGCGGCTTGCGCAGCCGGCTGGAACGGTCTGCTGACCCGGTCGGTGGGTCCGCAGATCCGCGGCGGCGAAGCCGCGGCCCTGGTACGGCTCGCCGTCGAGCCCGTCGAGTGCCTCGCGGATCACTTCGATCTGCTGGTCGGCATCGACTGGATGAACGCGCAGCGCTTCGAAGCGGAGATTCCGCTCCATCCGGGCGCCATCATCGTCAACGACCCGGCGGTCGGCGAGCCGCCGGCGGCGATGCGTGCCGCTGCGGGCCGCGTGATCGAGCTGCCGATCACGGCGCTGATCAAGGCCAATCCGGCCTGGCGCGCCAACATGATCGCGCTCGGCGCAACCGCGGAACTGCTCGGCCTCGACAGCGAGGTGCTGCATGCGCTGATCAGCAAGCGCTTTTCCGACAAGGGCGAGTCGGTGGTTGCAGCCAGCGTTGCGGCCATCGAGGCAGGCGCGGCCGCCATGGCGGCGGAGGCCGGTGTGGCAAAGCTCGCGCGGGCGCAAAAGACCGATGTGCGACGCTGGCTGATCACCGGCAACGAAGCGACGGCGCTCGGCGCACTGCGCGGCGGGATCCGGTTTGCCGCGGCCTATCCGATCACGCCGGCCTCGGAAATCCTCGAGTGGCTGGCGCCCAACCTGCCCAAGGTCGGTGGCGCGCTGGTGCAGGCCGAAGACGAACTGGCCTCCATCAACATGATCATCGGCAGCTCCTACGGCGGTGTGCCGTCGATCACCGCCACCTCGGGCCCGGGCTTTTCGCTGATGATCGAGGCGCTGGGTCTGGCGACCGCTGCCGAGGTGCCCATCGTCGTGGTCAACGTGATGCGCGGCGGGCCGTCCACCGGCATTCCGACCAAGTCCGAACAGGCCGATCTCAACATCGCCGTCTATGGCCTGCACGGAGATGCGCCGCATATTGTCGTGGCGCCACAGTCGGTGCCCGACTGCCTGCTGACGACGCAGTGGGCCACGCATCTGGCCGAGTCGCTGCAGACCGCAGCGATCGTGCTGTCCGACCAGTTCGTCGGCCAGGCGCAGGTGGCGGTCAGCCGGCCGGCCGATGTGGCCTTCATCGGCCAGCGGCTCAAGGCCACGCAGTTCGAAGAACCCTACAAGCGCTATGCGCTCGGTGGAAATGGTGTCTCGCCGATGGCCATACCGGGCACTCGTGGCGGCCAGTACACCGCCGATGGTCTGACGCACACGGAGCGCGGCACACCCACCAGCGGTGGCCGCGACCACCTCGCCCAGCTCGACAAGCGGCGTGACAAGCTCGACCTGCACGATTACGGCGGGCTATGGGCAACGCTCGAAGGCGAGGGCGAGATCGCAGTGCTGACCTGGGGTTCGCTGACCGGCGCCGTACGTGAGGCGATTGCGCGGGCGGCAAGGGATGGTGTCAAGGTACGCCTGATTGCGCCGCGCCTGCTGATGCCGGTGCGACCGGCTGAAATGGCCGCAGCCCTCGAAGGTGTCACGCGCCTGCTGGTCGTTGAACAGACGCACAGCGCGCAGTTCCACCGCTATCTGCGCGCGCACTACACATTGCCGGCCAATACCTCTGTCTTTCATCGTCCCGGACCGCTGCCGATGCGTCCGGGCGAGATTCACCGGCAGATCATGCAAGGAGCCGCATCATGAGCGCCACCGTGCCGCTCGCCTGCAAGCCGGGCGACTACAAGTCCGATACCAAACCCATCTGGTGCCCCGGTTGCGGGGATTACCATGTGCTGCTGTCGATCACGCGCGCCTTTGCGGCGCTCAATCTGCCGCCGGAGCAGCTGGCCGTGGTATCGGGCATCGGCTGCTCCTCGCGCATCCCGGCCTACACCAGTTGCTACGGATTCCATGGCGTGCATGGCCGTTCGCTGGCGGTGGGCGCGGGTCTCAAGGTGGCGCGGCCGGACATGACCGTGGTGGTTGCCAGCGGTGATGGCGACGGTTACTCGATCGGCGGCAATCACTTCATGCATGCCTGCCGGCGCAACGTTGATCTCACCTATATCGTCATGGACAATCACATCTATGGCATGACCAAGGGCCAGCCGTCGCCGACCACGGAGCCGGATTTCGATACCGCGCTGTCGCCGGGCGGAACGGGCCTCAGGCCCTTCAATCCGCTGGTGATCGCGCTGGCCTCGGGCGCCAACTTCATCGCCAGGGCCTTTTCCGGTCACGTGAACGAAACCGCGAAGATCATCGTCGAGGCTGTGCATCACCCGGGCTTCTCCTTCGTCGAGATCCTGAGCCCCTGCGTGACCTACCGTCCCGACCAGCGCGCATGGAAGGATTGCGTGCGTTCGGCGCCGGTGGAGCCGACCGACGATGCGGCACGCGCGGCGCGCCGGCTCATGACCGATGACGGCTTCAATCTGGGCGTGCTTTATCGTGGCGACCGCTGGCCCTACCAGCCCCGCGCAGCGGCGACGGTTACCGATCTGGCTGAATTTGAAAAAGGATTCGAGATATGAGCGGCCCGGTTGATGCGGTGAAGGTCAGCTCGCCCGCTGAGCTCTACGCCCTTGCCTACGAGATCGAGACGGACGCGGTCGAGCGCTACAAGCTGCTTGCCGACCAGATGCAGGCGCACAACAACAGCGAGCTGAACAGGATATTTCTGGATCTCGCCCGCGCCGAGGGCATCCACGCTGCGGAAATACAACGCATGGCGGGCGAGCGGGGCCTGGATGCGCAACGTGCGCCGATCGGCGCCTGGCGTACCGAGAGCCCGGAGGCTGTCGATCTTGCCGCTGCCCACTATCTGCTGACGCCGGTGGAGGCACTGCAGATGGCGCTGGCTGGTGAAGAACGGGCGCTGGCTTTCTACACCGGGCTGGCGGCTGAGGCGACCGATCCGGCGGTCAAAAAGCTGCTCAAGGAATTCGTTGCCGAAGAAACCGAGCACGTCGAGCTTTGCCACCGGCTGATCCGGCGCTACTCGACCGGCTCCGAGCATCCGGAGGACCTGGATCCGCCGTGGGCCGTCGACTAGACAGCTGAGCCCCGGGTCGCGGCCCGGTCAGTAGATCGTCATGCCGCCGTCGGCGGCCAGCACCTGGCCGGTCACATAGGCGGAGGCATCGGAGGCGAAGAACACGAACACCGGCGCGATCTCTGCCGGTTCGGCCCAGCGCCCGAGCGGAATCCGTTCCAGGTACTTTTCCCTGAAGCGTTCATCGGTGCGGATCACTTCGGTCATCGGCGTGGCGGCGCCGGGCGCAATCGCATTTGCCGTGATGTTGTAGCGGGCCAGTTCCTTTGCCGTGCTTTTGACCATGCCGAGGATGCCGGCCTTGGCGGCGCTGTAGTTGATCTGGCCGATGGTGCC
>JAHDYN010000087.1:0-444 GCA_023383735.1 Gammaproteobacteria bacterium
GCAGCCCGAACCGGCCGAGGTGATGGCTTGCCGGTACACGCTGTCGGCCACATCCCCGGCCGCGAATACGCCGGGAACGCTGGTGGCCGTCGCGCCGCCATGGCGGCCGCCCTGCACGACGATGTAACCGTGGTCCAGATCGAGCTGCCCGGCGAAAATCCCGGTATTGGGCACGTGTCCGATCGCAATGAAGACACCGGTGACATCGATACTGCGCTCCGGCAGCGCGGGATCCACCGGCCGGAGGCGCAGACCGGTAACGCCGCTGTCATTGCCGGTGACTGCTTCCACCTCGTGTTCCCAGATGATGGTGACATTGCCGCCGTCACGCGTCCTGGCCATCAGCTTGTCCTGCAGCATCTTTTCGGCCCGCAGCTGGTCGCGTCGATGCACCAGCGTCACGTGCGCCGCAAGGTTTGACAGGTACAGGGCCTCCTCGACTGC
>JAHDYN010000087.1:495-7019 GCA_023383735.1 Gammaproteobacteria bacterium
AAGAACCCGTCGCAGGTTGCACAGGCCGATACGCCCTTGCCGCGAAACTGCTGCTCTGAAGGCAGGCCCAGATAACGTGCCGATGCCCCCGTCGCAATGATCAGCGCGTCGCAGCTCCAGTTCTGCGAGCCGCCCTGCAGGACGAAAGGCCGCGAGCCGAGTTCGACTGCCACGATCTGGTCGTTGGCCATCTCCACATCGAGCCTTGCGGCATGCCCGCGCAACTGCTCCATCAACTCGGGCCCCTGCAGGCCTTCGCGACCGCCGGGCCAGTTGTCGACTTCAGTCGTGGTCATCAGCTGGCCGCCCTGTTCGAGGCCGGTGATGAGCAGGGGCTTGAGGTTCGCGCGCGCCGCATAAACGGCTGCACTGTATCCGGCTGGTCCGGAACCGAGGATCACCAGCCTGGCGTGTCTTGTGTTTGTCATGGCGGCAGTTTAGGCGAAGGCGTGCGGTTGCGGCAAAACTGCCGCTACCTGCCTTGCGGCTTGCGCCGGACCGGTGTGCTGCTATGATCCAAGCGCCAACTGCTTGACGGGCAGGCCGTTGGCTGTTGTTGCATCAAGTCGGGTTAAACGGTGGGATCGGGCGCGTCCAGAGCAATCGGACTCGAGAACCGCGGCGTTTCTGCGCCGCTCACGCGCGTTGTGCGCGAGGCTGCGCTGTGGGTGCTTGGCGCCATCGCACTGATCATGCTGGTGGCCCTGCTCAGCTACAGCCGCCAGGATCCCGGCTTCAGTCATACAGGTGACGGCGCACCGCTGCGGAACCAGATCGGGGCGATCGGCGCCTGGTTTGCCGATGTGGCATACAGCCTCTTCGGTGCGCCGGCCGTGCTGTTCCCGGCCATGGTGATGCTGGCCGGCTGGATCATTTTCAATGCGCGCACCAGCCCGGAGCCCATCGATCGCACCCTGTTGATGACCCGGACAGGTGGTTTCCTGCTCACCCTGGCCAGCAGCTGCGCGCTCGCCACGCTGCACTTTGGCGGCGGCGATTTGCCTGCCAGCGCCGGCGGGGGCTTTGGCGAATGGCTGGGTCGCGGACTCTCGGCGGGTCTCGGTCCGCTGGGTGCCACGCTGCTCCTGCTGGCAGTCTGGCTGGCGGCGATTTCCCTGTTTACCGGCCTTTCCTGGCTCGCCGTGATGGACCGGACCGGCAAGATCGTGCTCGATGGCCTCGATCGCGGCCGCCAGTTCGTCGCCGACTTCCGCAGCCGGAGCGAAAACCAGCGCGCACAGGAGGAACGCCAGGAGACCGTACGCAAGGAGCGCCGGAAGGTGGAAAAGAAGATTCCGCCGCGCATCGAGCCGGTCATCACGCCCCCGGTACCGAGCGTCCGCGCCCAGAAAGAGCGTCAGGTGCCGCTGTTCGATGCCACGACGGCGCCGGGTGAGCTGCCACCGCTGTCGATGCTCGATGCGCCGCCCCAGCAGCCGCCGGGCTATTCAAAGGAATCTCTCGAGGCGATGTCGCGGCTCGTCGAACTCAAGCTAAAGGACTTCGGCGTGGAGGTCGAGGTCGTCGCGGTTCAGCCCGGCCCGATCGTGACCCGCTTCGAGCTGGCTCCGGCGCCGGGGGTGAAGGTCAGCCAGATCAGCAACCTCTCCAAGGACCTGGCGCGCTCGCTGTCGGCGATCAGCGTCCGGGTCGTCGAGGTCATCCCGGGCAAGCCGACGGTTGGCCTCGAGATTCCGAACGAGACCCGCGAGATCGTCACGCTCGGCGAGATCCTGCGCTCGCAGGCCTATGAGGAGATGAATTCCCCGCTGACGCTGGCACTCGGCAAGGACATCGGCGGCAAGTCGGTGGTGGCCGACCTGCAGCGCATGCCGCACCTGATGATTGCCGGCACCACCGGGTCCGGCAAGTCGGTCGGCATCAATGCGATGGTGCTGAGCCTGCTCTACAAGGCGCGTCCGCAGGACGTGCGCATGATCATGATCGATCCGAAGATGCTCGAGCTCTCCGTGTACGAGGGCATCCCGCACCTGCTGGCACCGGTCGTGACCGACATGAAGGAAGCGGCCAATGCACTGCGCTGGTGTGTGGCCGAGATGGAACGTCGCTATCGGCTGATGGCCGCGCTGGGGGTGCGTAATCTTTCCGGCTTCAACCGCAAGGTGACCCAGGCGGCTGACAAGGGCGAGCCGATTCCGGATCCGCTGGTCGGTACCGAATTTGCACCGAAACCGCTGATGGATGGTTCCGTGCCGGTTCTCACCACCCTGCCGCAGATCGTGGTCATCATCGATGAGCTGGCCGACATGATGATGGTGGTCGGCAAGAAGGTCGAAGAGCTGATCACGCGCCTGGCCCAGAAGGCGAGGGCTTCCGGCATGCACATGATCATCGCCACGCAGCGGCCTTCGGTGGATGTCATCACCGGGCTCATCAAGGCAAATATTCCGACCCGCATCGCCTTCCAGGTTTCGGCCAAGGTCGATTCGCGCACGATCCTCGATCAGAGTGGTGCCGAGTGCCTGCTGGGCCACGGTGACATGCTGTTCCTGCCGCCGGGCACCGGCATGCCGCTGCGTGTACATGGCGCCTTCGTGTCCGACCAGGAGGTGCACCGGGTGGTGGGTGCACTGAAGGGCGCCGGCGCACCGGTTTACATCGACGAGATCACGGATGGCCCGGCGCTGGCCATCCCGGGCATTTCCGGTGAAACGGCTGCCACCACGGATGCGGACGGTGAAGCCGACGCGCTCTACGATCAGGCCGTGCGGATCGTTGCCGAAACGCGGCGCGCATCCGTCTCCGGCATACAGAGGCGCCTCAAGATCGGATACAACAGGGCAGCGCGGCTGGTCGAAAGCATGGAGGCAGCCGGCCTCGTCGGCCCCCTGCAGTCAAACGGGTTTCGGGAAGTTCTCGCGCCACCGCCGGCTGACGAAGACTGACAGGCCTGCTGTTCATGATCCGGCCCATTCTCCTGCTGTGCAGTGCGCTCGCCTGCGGTGTCGGTAATGCAGCAACCGGCGTCGGTGACGCGGGGCTGCAGCGTCTGCATGATTTCCTGACCGGCGTCACGACCCTGCGTGCCGATTTCCGGCAGCGTGTCGTCGATTCCCGCCAGCAGATCGTCGAGGATTCCGCGGGCCGGGTGCTCATGCGGCGGCCGGGACAGTTTCGCTGGGATTATCAACAGCCCTATGCACGCGTGATCGTGGCTGACGGCAATAAACTCTGGCTTTACGAGGCGGATCTGGAGCAGGTGATCATCCGGCAGCTGGAAGCGGGCATTGGCGACACGCCGGCAGCGCTGCTGACCGGCAGGCAGGATGTGCTGGAGCGTTTCACGATCAGCAAGTCATGGCAGGCAGATGGCCTTCAGTGGGTCGCACTGGCGCCCAAAGCGGTGGATGCAGATTTCTCCGCCGTGCGCCTTGGCTTTGACGGTCCGAAACTCGTGAATCTCGAACTCGATGACCGCCTGGGCCAGCGGACGCAGCTCGAGTTCTCCCGCATGGAAATCAATCCGCGGCTGGATGAGGCAAGCTTTCGCTTTGACATCCCGCCTGGCGCGGACGTCATAGACGACAGCGCGCCGTGACCACCGTTCTGCTGCCACTGCGCCATGCGCACGTCTGGGCGACGCTGGGCGGTGTTCTGCTGGCCGTCATCCTGATACTTGCGCTGGTTCCCGAGCCCGGCCGGCTGCCGATCAGTTACAACGACAAATTTGCCCACGCGTTCGCCTTCATGGTCCTGATGGTGTGGTTTTCCGGTGTGGTCGAGATGCGCCGCCTGCCGATGCTGGCGATCTGCCTCGCGGCCTACGGCGTGCTGATCGAGATGCTGCAGAGCCTGACGGTTACGCGTCACCCCGAGCTGCTGGACCTGGGCGCCGACTTTGTCGGCATTCTGCTAGGCTGGATTCTTTCCATCGCTGGTCTGCGCCGCTGGTGCGTATGGTTGGAGTCAGGCCTTAGATCATGGCGGGCAACCGAAAAGCGCTGAGCGAGCCTGCGCGCGCCGATGCAGCGGCCTGGAGACCCCTGGCTGACCGGATGCGACCCCGGAAGCTGGCCGAGGTCGCCGGACAGTCGCAGTTGCTGGCCACGGGCAAACCGCTGGCGCACCTGCTGGCCGCCGGGCCAGCCGATTTCCGGAAGGCACTGCACTCGCTCATTCTCTGGGGCCCTCCGGGCACCGGCAAGACGACGCTGGCACGCCTGATCGCCACAGCCGGTGGCGCGCGCTTCGTGGCCCTCTCGGCCGTCATGGCGGGTGTCAAGGACGTGCGTGAGGCGGTAGCCTTCGCACAGTCGGACCGGAGCCAACCCACCGTGCTGTTCCTCGATGAGGTGCATCGCTTCAACAAGGCGCAGCAGGATGCCTTTCTCCCCTATGTCGAAGACGGGACGCTGATCTTCATCGGCGCGACGACCGAGAATCCGTCCTTTGCGCTCAACAACGCGTTGCTGTCGCGGGCGCGGGTCTGTGTGCTGGAGCCGCTGGCCGATGCCGAGCTGCTCGCCATCCTGCGCAACGCACTCGAGGACGCCGAGCGCGGGCTGGGCGCGACCGGCCTGGCCGCGAATGATGCGGAGCTGCTGCGCATTGCGCAGGCCGCCGACGGGGATGCGCGCCGCGCGCTCAATCTGCTGGAGCTGGCTGCCGATCTCGCTGTCGCCCAGGCCGAAGCCGACGGGCCCGTGACGCTGGGCCCGGATATCCTCGCCGCCGTGCTGGCCGGCAGCTGGCGTCGCTTTGACCGTCAGGGCGATGTGTTTTACGAGCAGATCTCGGCGCTGCACAAGTCGGTGCGTGGTTCGGATCCCGATGCCTCGCTGTACTGGCTGGCGCGCATGCTCGATGGGGGTTGCGATCCCGCCTATGTGGCCCGCCGGATCGTGCGCATGGCCAGCGAAGACATCGGCAACGCCGATCCGCGTGGTCTCGCGCTGGCGCTTGAGGCCTGGCAGGCCTATGAACGCCTCGGCAGCCCCGAGGGCGAGCTGGCGCTGGCCCAGGCGGTGGTCTTTCTGGCCTGTGCGGCCAAGAGCAATGCGGTGTACACCGCGTGGCAGGCGGCGAGAGACGATGTCCGTACGCATGGCAGCCTCGAGGTGCCGCCGGAGCTGCGCAATGCACCGACCGCGCTGATGCGCGAGCTTGGTCATGGCAAGGGCTATCGTTATGCACACGACGAGCCCGACGGCTTTGCTGCCGGTGCCGGCTATTTCCCCGAGGCACTGGGCCAGCGCCGCTACTACGAGCCGGTCGATCGCGGCCTCGAGATCAGGATTGCCGAGAAACTTGCGGACTTCAGGGCGCGCAATCGGGCTGCCGGCAAGTTCCCCGCGAAGTCCTGAGGCCGGCCTTGCGGGCGGGATCGCGGTGTAAACTGCCGCACTTCCAGACGGCAAAACCGGATCACCCTCATGCTCGACCCCAGACTCCTGCGTACGGACCTCGAAATGGTCCGCGCCAATCTCTCCCGCCGCGGCTTCAGCCTGGATGTGGGCGCCTTTCAGGCCATGGAGGAGCGTCGCAAGGTGTTGCAGGTGCAGGTTGAGCAGGCGCGCAACGAGCGCAATGTCCGCTCGAAGGAGATCGGCAAGCTCAAGGCCGCAGGTGCGGATACCGCGGCATTGATGGCCACGGTGAAGCAGCTCGGCGAGGAACTCGCGGCTGGCGAAGCGGCGCTGAATGAGCTGCAGCAGCAGTTGAACGAGCTGCTGCTGGGCCTGCCGAACCTGCTGCACGCCGCTGTACCCGACGGGCGTGACGAGAGCGCCAATCGCGAAGTGCGTCGCTGGGGCAGCCCGCGCCAGTTCGGTTTCAGTCCGCGTGACCATGTCGATCTCGGCAATGGCAGCGGACTGCTCGACTTCGATGCGGCGGGGGTGATCTCCGGTGCGCGTTTCGCCGTGATGCGCGGACCGCTGGCGCGCCTGCATCGCGCGCTGATCCAGTTCATGCTCGATACCCATGTGCAGGAACACGGTTATACGGAAGTCTATGTGCCGTATCTGGTCAACCGCGCTTCATTGCAGGGTACGGGCCAGCTGCCCAAGTTTGCCGCCGACCTGTTTGCCCTGGGCGGCGAGAACGAGCTGTTCCTGATTCCGACTGCCGAGGTGCCTGTCACCAATCTCATGCGCGACCGGATTGCCGAGGCGCGCGAACTGCCCCTGCGCTATGTTGCGCACACGCCCTGTTTCCGTTCCGAGGCGGGTTCATACGGCAAGGACACGCGCGGCATGATTCGCCAGCACCAGTTCGAGAAGGTCGAGCTGGTGCATATCGTGCGGCCGGCAGATTCCGCGGCAGCGCTGGAATCCCTCACCGCCCATGCCGAAGTGATCCTGCAGAAACTCGAACTGCCGTACCGGGTCGTGGCGCTGTGTGCCGGTGACATCGGTTTTGGCTCGTCGCAGACCTACGACATCGAGGTATGGCTGCCCGGGCAGGACAAGTACCGGGAGATCTCCTCCTGCAGCAATTGTGGTGACTTCCAGGCCCGGCGCATGGCCGCGCGCTGGCGCAATCCGGACACCGGCAAGCCCGAA
>JAHDYN010000088.1 GCA_023383735.1 Gammaproteobacteria bacterium
GATGCCGCGATTTGCGCCGGTGATCAGCACCGTGGTCTGCTCATCGGCCGGTTTCGGCAGCGGCTCGCCTTCGGCCGCTGCCGCAATGCGCCCGACGAACGTACCCATGGCCGCGAGCGCCGCAGTGCCCCGGATCAGCTCGCGCCGGCCGATACCGGCGTCGTTGTTTCCAGAATCCACCTGCAGTCCTCCCCGGCGACGGTCAGACCACCGCCTTGATGTCGTCGCGCTTGTCCGCGTACTTGCCGGGATCGACCAGCGGGATCGCATCAAGCACCCAGCCCTTCTGCTTGCGGCGCGCCGGGCTCGGTATCGCGTAGGCGCTGCGGCCGGCACTGGCGGCAACGGCCAGCGTATCGATCTTCCAGCCCTTGGCCGCCCATTCCTTCTGCTTGGCCCGGTAATCGAGTATCACCTGATCCGAGGGCACCATGAACTCCTTGTTGTTCTTGTCCGGCGTCACCATCGGATGCAGTTCCTCGATGATCTTCACATCCTGATTGGCAACGTACTGGTTGCGCTCGATGACGTAGGCATCGGTCTTCTCCTCGAGCGAGAAGTTGCGCGCACACACAAGGTAGAGATAGGTCGTCTTCTCGTCGATCGGCCGCTCATACAGATACTGGTGGATGAAGAAATTCGGCCCGGGATGAATGTAGGTCCAGACATGGTTGGTGCCGTGATAGCCGGTGCCGGCCTCCAGCGAGCCCTCGCCAGCCCGGTATTTCTTCAGGTCACCCTGCAGGGGTGGCGCCTGGAAGGTGTGCCAGAAACCGCGGCCCCAGGGCGCATTGTCTTCGATGCGCATGTCGCCGACCTTGTACTCCTCCTCGCGCTCACCGCTGAATCCGTGGGTATCGTGCACGTACTCGTTGTGCGCCGGATCGATGCCGTTCTCGATCGAACGCTCGTAGTAGCCGTTGAGATTGTAGTGCTGCAGCGTCGTGCGCCAGCCTTCCTGGCCCCACTCCTTGACCTCGAGGATCGGCGGCCGCTCGGCTTCGGGCAAATCGCCGAGAAACGCGAACACCAGCCCGTAGCGCTCGTCGACCGGATAGGCATCGACGCGCGTACGCCCGGGGATGCTGGCCTTGGCACCGAGCGACGGGATCTTCTGGCACTCGCCCTCGCCGTTGAACTGCCAGCCGTGATAGGGGCACTGGATGCAGTCCCCCTTGATCTTGCCGCCGGCCAGCGAACCACCACGGTGCGTGCAGGTGTTGGCCAGGCAGCGGGCCTTGCCCTGCGAATCGCGGAACAGGACGAAATCCTGCCCGAGCGCGCGTACCTTGTGCGGCTGATCGGTGAGTTCTGCGGCGGTGGCCATGGGATACCAGAAATTGATGTACATGCGGACTTCCTCAAACTTGTGGATCAGGGTCTGCCGGGTCGGCGCGGCAAACCACGCCTCATTGCCCGGAATATATGCGCTTCGCTGACCGGGGCCAAGCGGATTGGCAGTCAGCGACTATTTCCCGTGCGCGCGACGATGCCCAGCAGGATCACAATGCAGGGCAACAGGATCAACGCTGCGGTGTACAGCGGGATGTTCACGCCCAGGACATCGAAAAGCAGGCCGGTCATCGGCGGCCCCAGGGCCCGGCCTGCCCAGCTTCCCGAGTTGTAGGTACCAAGCACCAGCCCGCGCTCCGATTCCCCCGCCTGCTGGGACACGAGGCTCGTCACGGTGGTCATGTACAGCGCGCTGCCGGCGGTCGTGAAGGTGATGCCGAAGACCATCACCGGCCAGACCGGCGCCTGGGTCATGACCAGCAGGCCGAAGATGTAGCAGACCAGCCCGGCAATCAGCAGGCGACCTTCGCCGAACACCGGCACCAGGCGGCCAACGAGAACACCCTGCACGATGGCGACGATCGTGCCCAGATAGGTGAAGCTCAGCCCGATCTGACGCGGTCCCCAGTCAAAGCGTGCGCCCGCCCAGAACGGGAAGATGGACTCGAACAGCGCCATGGCCAGATACACCATGAAGCCCACCAGCACGATGCGCGCCAGCAGCGGGCGGGCGAGTACCAGCCGCAGGGCCGCAATGCCGCCGGTCCCTTTGCTGGCGCCGGCCTTTGTGCGCTTTTCCGGCGGCAGACTTTCCTTCAGGAAAAACACCGCACCGACCAGCATGACGGCGCTGATGAAAACCGCCGCCAGCCCGGGCCAGAGCAGGGTCGCGCTCGCCGCATCCTTGCCGCCGAGCAGCCCACCGAGCATCGGTCCGACGATAAAGCCCATGCTCAGCGAACCGCCCACATAGCCCATGGACTTCGCGCGCTGCTCCGGCGGGGTCAGGTCCGACACATAGGCCATGGCCAGCGCAAGACTGCCGCCCATCAGCCCGGTCAGCAGGCGCCCGATGCCCAGCATCCACAGGTTCGACGCGAAGGCGAGGATGAGATAGCTGACCAGCCCGCCGGCAATGCTGATCAATAGCAGCGGCTTGCGCCCGTAGCGGTCGGAGTACCGCCCCCAGACCGGTGTCGACAGCACCTGCCCCACGGCATAGAGACCGAGAATCGTCGTTGCCACGGCCGACGAGGCGCCGAGCTTCGTCGCGACAAAGGGGAAACCCGGCAGGATCAGTCCGAATCCCATCCCGGACAGCAGGATGGTCAGAAACAGAATCGGCATTCAGGATCTCTTGCAGGAGCGGCTGAAGCCGCTCCTGCGCCGGACTATTTCGGCTTCGGTGGCGCCGGCTTCTGCTCGCGCGCGTAGTTTTCAAGGCTCGAGAGACTCACGTCGGACCACTTGTCGGGAGCCTTGAAATACGTGGGGTAATTCTTCTCCACATGGTCGAGCACCTGGCGCGACATCACCTCTTCAAGGCTCTCGCCCGAGCCCATGAAGCAGGCGTACTGGCAATGTCCGGGCGCCTGTCCCATCAACATCCATGGCAACCACGGCGTCACGCGATTCCAGACGCCGTGATAGGGCAATTTGGTCATCTTCGGATTCTGCACATCGGCCGCATTGACATGATGGGCGAAGAACTCCGAGACCGTCACGAACTTGCCGCTCGACTCGCGTGGCCACTGCTCGGGCTTGAGCGCATTCGGGTAGATCAGGTGGATATGGATCTCCATATCCAGCCGGTTGCCGCGCTGCTGCCAGGGCAGGATGAAAGGCACACGGGGCGGCTTCTCGGCGTTGAGGTTGCCGAAGGTGGGCGGCAGGGGAAAATACTCCTCGATCACATAGTTGAACGGGTCATTGGCGACATGCACCACCGGCACCCGTTCAGCGTTGTAGGGGTTGTACCACTCCTCCAGCACCTCACCGGACTTCAGGTCGGTATACAGGCCGACTTCGCGCAGGATGCGCCGGATGGAACCATCCGGCATCTGCTCGAGCTTGACGGTGCTGAAGCCTTCGAAACCGAACAGGTCTTCGAGTTTCCTGCCCGGACGTACCGATGAGACGAAGCCCTTGTACCAGCCATGCTTCTCCTTGCCGAAATCCAGGTCGCCCTGCAGGCGCGCATAGACATTCTGGTTGCCCTTGCCGGTGCGCAGATCGACATACGGCCCTTCGAGCGCCTTGCCCGAGGCCGTACCCAGCGCAGCCGGGGCATCCGCACGTGCCAGACGCGGAGAACCCATTGCCAGCGCGGCCGCACCGGCAGCGCCAACCGTGGCGAATGAACTGACAAACTGGCGACGACTGTGCATGGGCAGCTCCGGCCGGAATACGCTCGAAAAAAAGGGCGCCTCAGGACAACCGAGGCGCCCCGGGGACTCGGCTCTTACTTGCGCCGCTTCTTGCCGGTGTGTCCACCGACCGGCCGGTCGTGCAGCAGGCGCACCTGGG
Organism: Gammaproteobacteria bacterium; assembly: GCA_023383735.1. GTDB lineage: Bacteria > Pseudomonadota > Gammaproteobacteria > Steroidobacterales > SHZI01. Next base: position 3,820 of record JAHDYN010000088.1, read on the forward strand.
TATCGTTGTGGTAGTCCGGGTTCTCGAAGTCGGGCGGACCATGCGGATGGTTGTGGCCATCGGAGTTCACCCAGTTGTAGAGCATCGGCCGCTTGCGGTACAGGTTGGCCGCCGCGCGCAGCTTGTTCTCGTCCGGGTTCGTCCACGGATTGAAGTGGAAGTAGTTGAACAGGATCGAATCGGTGCGGCCGAAGGCGATGGTGCCGTACTTGCAGCGGAAGGAGCCGTGGTTGATGTACGGCGGACGCCAGAAGTAGCCACCGGTTGGCAGTTCACCGAACTGCATCATCCAGGACGTGCCCCAGATGTGATACGACTCCTCGGCGCTGTCGTGATAGCTGATGTTGTCCTGGGCAAACTGCGGCGTCATGCAGTACAGGAAGCTCAGCGCCTCGGTGATGACATCGTAATGCAGGACCTTGATCATGCAGCCCGAAGCCACCGAGGGACTGACCAGGTTGCCTGGCCCCCAGGGACGGTCTTCATAGCTGTTCACCGAGGAGAAGGCATCGGTGAGCGCCAGTCGATGATGCTGGTCGCTCTCGACGAAGCTCGGTTCGCTGTCGTTGAACATCAGCAGCACTTCGGCGCCCTGCGGCACCTCGATGGCACCGACGGCCATGCCGGCCGGAATGAAGGCGTAGTGGCCCTCCGTCCAGACCTGCTTGCCGACCTTGATCTGTCCGTTGAGGACGAAGATCTCGGCATCCGAGTAGCTGAGGCCGGGCTTGCGCCTGAAGCCGCCATCGAAGCGGACCTTCAGCGTGCAGGCGCCGGTGTCGTTGTCGAGGGATAGCACCTTGTAGTGACTTCCCTTGAAGCCGGTCAGGTCGAACTTCTTGAATGGGTGGTCGAGTTCGACGTACGGCTCGATATGCGGTCGTGCCACGGGTACTTCTCCTTAAAAAACAACCTGGTGCTTGCCTTTCGGCTTCTTGGCGATCTCGCTCGGCTTGATGATCCGCTTCATGTCGCCGCTGACGTTGAAGCCCCGGGTCTGGATGATCTGCAGGAATTCCTGGACCCACTTCTCGCGCTGGGGTGCCAGCTCATCCTGCTCCTTGACGATCGCGGCATAGCGCTTCTTCTGCTCCGCGATGTTCTCCTTGATCCACTGCAGCGCTTCCTTCTTGCGCGCGGGCTTGGTGTCCTGTACGCGTTTAGCCATCTTCTACTCCCGTTGGAGCGCCTTCAGGCGCGAGCTCCGTGGAGCACCTTCAGGCGCGAATTCAATTCCGTATCGCGGCTGAAGCCGCTCCTGCTACTGCTTTTTCCGATACCAGTCGTTGACCTCGTCGCCGGTCGTCAGCCACACATCCTTGTGGCTGGCGATATGCGCAAAGGCCCGCTTGAGGTGCTTGAACTTGTTCGGCTGCCCCACCCAGAAGGTATGCAGGCAGATCGGCATGCAGCGGGCGTTGTCGGCACCCTCACTGTATAGCACATCAAACTGATCGACAATCATATCGCCAAATGCCTCGGAACTGACACCGACATTGGCGAAGGCCGGAATGTCGTTGAGTTCCACGGTGTAGGGCACGGAAATCAGGCTGCCCTTCTTCACGTTGAACGGAAACGGATGATCGTCGGCCGTGTAGTCGCACAGGTACTCGACGCCCATGTCGGCGAGGATGTTCGGCGTGTTGTTGGTGTGCGTCAGGAAGGGAGAGAGCCAGCCCTTGGTCTTGCGGCCAATGGCCTTCTCCATCGCCTTCAGCACGCCGCCGATGATCTCCCGCTCCTTCTTCTCGTCGATGCCCGAGAGGAAGTTGGCCGGCGCATTGTTGATGCCGTGGCCGATGAACGCCCACTTGCGCTTGTTGGTTTCCTCGACGATGCGCGGATACTCGCGGATGATCTCCGAGTTGAGGCAGACCGTGCCGCGCATGCCGATCTGGTCCATGAGTTCGATCATTCGCCACAGGCCGACCCGGTTGCCGTAGTCCCGCCAGCCGTAATTCAGCGGGTCGGGGTTGAACTGCTGCGTGCCGGGGATGATCGCGGTACCGGGAATATTGTGCGGGAAGTGCTCGATGTTGATGTACGGAATGACGGCAACGCGCGCGCCCTTCGGCAGCCTGAACTTCGGCCGGTCGATGATCGGCACGTAGTCATAGTGCGGGCTCTGCGTAAGCTTGCTGCGATCGGCTTTGTTGGCCATGGCTTTACCTCTTGCGGTTTGTGTCAACGCGCCTTCATTCCGGACTTGAGGCTCCGGACATACTTGAGCGCCTCGGCCTTGCTGATCACGTCGCCATACTTGGCATTGATGTCGAACAGGTTGGCCTCGTGCGGACCGTCGTGCCGGTCACCGACACATTCACGGACGACGATGGGGCGGAAACCGTTCTGCACGGCATCCACCGCCGTGGCGCGAATGCAGCCCGAGGTGGTGCAGCCGGTGATCAGCAGCGTATCGACGCCGGCAGCGGTCAGCGTGGCGGCCAGCGAGGTGCCGAAGAAGGCGCTCGCATAGTTCTTGGTGATGACCAGCTCACCCTTGCCCGGCTCCACGCCCTTGCAGAACTGCGCATACTTGTTGCCCGGCACCAGGCTCTTCAGCACCGGCGCCTTCCTTATCCAGACACCGCCGTCGATGAAATCAGAGGGGTTGTAAAGCACCCGGGTATGAATGACCGGCATCTTCTTCTGCCGGGCGAGCTTCAGCAGCGCCGGCATTTCCCCGACCGCCTTGACCACGCCCGGGGCAAACAGGGGCGCACCCTTCAGCGTGTAGCCCTGCAACAGATCGATCACGATCAGCGCCGTCTTCCGGCCGAAGCCCAGCCGGTTATCCCAGACACCTGCGTAATTACTGGCTGCCGTAGCCTGCGCCATCGTTGTTTTCCTTGTATTGCGGGAAGGTGCGCATCAGGGTATCAGATGCATGGTTCCATCGAACGGCTTGCCCTGCAAGCTGTCGTTCGCCCAGTGGCCACGCATCAAACACAGGTGAATAAAGCACTGCGACACGGACCAGAATGCAGACTTACAGGAGGATCCCGTCATGAGCAATACATCCGCTGCCGGTTCGCCCATCGTTGCCGAAGTGCCGCCGCATGCGCCCAAGGCGGCTGCCGGCGCCGCAAACCAGTACAAGACCCTCAGCGGCTTCGAAGGCCGCGAAGAAGAGCTCGGGCGCTCGATGTCGATACTGCTGAAGATGCTCGGCAACCATGCCGGCTACGCGCACG
>JAHDYN010000089.1 GCA_023383735.1 Gammaproteobacteria bacterium
ATTTCGGCGGTAATGCGGTCCGCAAGCTTCTGCAGCCGCTTGCGCAGCGTCTTGTGATAGTCGCGTCCCAGGGCATAGCGCGCGATGTAGGCGCGCGCCGGATCGGCGAGGGCGCGAGCCGCGGTCTCCACGTCGGCGCCGAGGTAGTCCATGCGCGCCGAGATGACCCGCCGGGTGCCCGGCCACAGTTCGGCTGGCCGGCTGCGCTTGCTGCCGTGTTTCGCCATGTAGTCGAGTTCGCCGTGCAGGCCGGCACCCAGCCAGGCGTTCAGTCGCGCTTCCGCCGTGCCCAGATCCGTATGCGTGATGCCGATCTGCTGAAAGCCGAGCGCCAGACCCCAGGCCTTGATGCGCCGGGCAAGCTCGGGAGACTCCGGTGGAATGACTGACACGGTATTCGCAGGCAAAGCCGGTGGGTCCGGGGGGCATCAGTATAATCACCGGCATGACTGACATGGCACACAGCGTGTGGACGCCGGCACAGGTTCGTGAACTTGATCGCCACGCCATCGCGCGTTGCGGGATCCCCGGTTACGAGCTGATGACACGGGCCGGGCAGGCTGCATTCAGGATCGCGCGGGAGCGGTGGCCGGAGGCTCGTCGGTGGGTGGTGCTGTGCGGTGCCGGCAACAATGCCGGCGACGGATTTGTTGTCGCCCGGCTCGCACGGGCTGCCAATCTGGATGTCAGCCTTGCCGCGCTGTCTGATCCGGCGCAATTGCAGGGCGATGCGGCGACTGCCTGGCGCGACTACGAGGCTGCGGGTGGCACGACGCAGCCCTTCTCCGCTGCGCTGATCAGCGACGCCGAGCTGGTGATCGACGCACTGCTCGGCACCGGTCTGCAGCGGCCGGTCAGCGGCGAGTACCTGGCGGCAATCGAAACGGTGAACGCCGAAGCGCGACCGGTGCTCGCGCTCGATGTGCCGAGCGGACTGGACAGTTCCAGCGGGGCCGTCCTCGGTGCTGCGGTATGGGCGGATCTGACCGTAACCTTCGTCGGCCAGAAAGCCGGCCTGTATCTGGGCTCCGGGCCGGAATATTGTGGCGAGATCGAATTTGCCGGGCTCGATATCCCGGCCAGCGTCGTGGAGCAGCTCGATGCTGCACCGCTTTTCAGTCTGTATGGCAGGGACGATCTGCTTCACCTGCTGCCGCCGCGCCCCGCCAATGCGCACAAAGGCAACTTCGGTCACGTGCTGATCGTCGGTGGCGATCACGGCATGAGCGGGGCGGTGCGCCTCGCCGGTGAAGCAGCCCTGCGTGCCGGGGCAGGCCTGGTCACGGTGGCGACGCGGCCCGACCATGCGCTCGTGCTGCCTTTGGGCCGGCCCGAACTGATGTGTGCGGGCATGGCGAGAGCCAGCGATCTCGAACCGCTGCTCGAGCGCGCCACGATCGTGGCCTGCGGTCCGGGACTCGGTCGCGGTGAGTGGGCCCGGGATCTGTTTGACCGGGTCGTTGGCAGCGGCCTGCCGCTGGTGCTGGATGCCGACGCGCTCAACCTGCTCGCCGATCGCAAGCTGCGCAGGGACGACTGGATACTCACGCCACACCCGGGTGAGGCGGGGCGTCTGCTCGGCAGTGACAGTAGGGCGGTGCAGGCCGACCGGTTCGCGGCGCTGAACGGACTCTGCCGGGAATATGGTGGCACGGTGATTCTCAAGGGCCGCGGCAGCCTGGTGGGACGAGCGGGCAGCGTCCCCGTGCTGATCGATCGCGGCAATCCGGGCATGGCCACTGCGGGCATGGGCGATGTGCTGACTGGCCTGGTGGCAGGTCTGGTCGCGCAGACCGGCGCGACGGATGTGCCGACGGCTGCGGGTGCCGCATTCATCCATGCCGCTGCTGGTGACGCAGCTGCACTCACCGGTGAACGCGGCCTGCTGGCCAGCGATCTCTTTGCACAGTTCCGCACATGGCTCAATCCCGCACACTGACGCTGGCCGATCCGGCCGCGACAGAGCGACTCGGTCATGCGGTGGCACAGGCGCTGGTCGCCCAGCAGCCCGTGACTTTTTCACTCTATCTGGAAGGCGAACTCGGTGCCGGCAAGACGGCCTTTGCGCGTGCCCTGCTGGCCGGGCTCGGCTACGAGGGGCGCGTGCCGAGTCCCACCTATACGCTGGTCGAGCCCTATAGCGCAGCCGGTTTCCAGCTGCTGCATGCCGACCTGTACCGTCTCGAGGATCCGGCTGAACTCGAGGCCCTGGGTATCGCCGACCAGTTCGGTCCCGGCTGCCTCCTGCTGGTCGAGTGGCCGGTTCGCGGGCAGGGACGGTTGCCGCCAGCGGACATCAGGCTCTGCCTCTCGGTCGCCGGCCAGGGTCGCCAGGCTGCGCTTGAGGCCCGGTCAGCGGCAGGCGAGCGCCTGCTGGAGTTGCTCGGTCCAGGCTCCTGACCCCAGTCTTCACAAGCGATTCAGCCGGTATGTTCATTTTTCCAGTGATGTACCGCCGCTATCTCCATATTTAAAAAAGGAATATTCTTTCCCGTGCCGGGCTGATTACGTATAATCGGCCGCGTCGTTGGGCATCCGGGAGGCAGGGCGTGAAGCGCAGCTGGGTCAACTGCCTTGTTGGCATCCTTGCGAGCTTGCTGATCCCTGTTGTCGGCGCAGACGCTGCCGAGCGCCTGCAGGTCCAGGCGGTACGGATTGTCGAGCAGGATGCAGCCACCCGGGTCGGGCTGCGCCTTTCGCGGTCCGCTGATTTCAGGATGTTCACGCTCACCGGCCCGGACCGGGTGGTGCTGGACATTTCCGCGGCCGCCCTGGGCCGCACCGCGTTGCCGCTGCCGGACGCCACGGGTTCCGTGCGCGAGGTACGGGCCGCGCACCGTGACGGCAACCTGCGCATCGTCTTTGACCTCACGGCTCCCATGCGTCCGTCGAGCAGCCTCGTCAATGAAGGCACCGCTGCGCTTCTGACGATCGACCTGCAACCGGTGGCGATGGCCGCGGTTGCGGCCCCGGCCCCGGCCCCGGCAGCTACCCCTGAACCGAAACCAGCCGCAGCGCCTGAACCGGGACCAGCTGCAGTGCCTGCAGCGCCGGCGGTCACTGCAAAGCCGGCACGCCCCGTGCGGGATATCGTCGTTGTCGTCGATGCGGGCCACGGTGGCCATGATCCGGGTGCGCTGGGTTCCCGCGGCCTCAGGGAAAAGGATGTCACGCTGGCGATCAGTCGTCGCCTTGTCGATCTCATCAACAGTACGCCGAACATGCGCGGAGTCCTGACCCGCAGCGATGATCGTTTTCTGGACCTGCGCGCCCGCATGGAGCGGGCGCGTTCGGTCAGTGCAGACCTGTTTATCTCGATCCACGCCGATGCCGCCATGAACCGGAGTGCGCGCGGGTCCACGGTCTACGTGCTTTCGGAGAAGGCCGCGAGCGACGAGGCTTCGCGTCGCCTGGCCGCGCGCGAGAATGCAGCGCTTATCGGTGGCGTCGAACTGGGTAACAAGGATCCGGTGCTGGCTTCGGTGCTGATGGACCTGTCGCAGAATGCATCCATCAGTTCGAGCATCAGTGTGGGCGATGCGATTCTCGGCGAGATGGCCAGCCTCGGGCGCCTGCATCGTGACAAGGTGCAGCATGCGCCGTTCATGGTACTGAAGTCGCCCGATGTGCCTTCGATACTGATCGAGACCGCCTATATTTCCAATCCCGAGGATGAGCGCAATCTGGGCTCTGCACAGCACCAGGACAAGCTTGCCCGTGCCGTGCTCGGCGGCATTCGTCGCTACTTCGATTCCAATCCCGCGCGGGGCGTGATGACGGCTGATGCCGGGCCGCCGGAAGCACCGCGCAGCGATATCCGGCACGTGATCCGGCGCGGCGATACCCTCTCGGGGATTGCCGACCGCTACAACATCAGCATGCAGCGGATCCGTGCGGTGAACGGACTGCGTTCGGATACCGTCCGCCTCGGGCAGACCTTGCGGATCCCCGCTGAAAGCACCTGAGCGAAGCCGCGGCGCGATCTTTGCCGGGCTGTCTGCGCGCTCCGGTTTGCAATGCCCGTTGTATTTGAAACAATCACCGGATGCCGATTCGCGAACTGCCCACGCACCTGGTCAATCAGATTGCCGCTGGTGAGGTCGTCGAGCGCCCCGCTTCGGTGGTGAAGGAGCTGCTTGAGAACAGCCTGGACGCCGGTGCTGCGCGTATCGAGATCGAACTGGAAGAAGCCGGGGTAAAGCTCTGCCGGATACGCGATGACGGTGGCGGCATCCCGCGGGATGAACTGCCGCTGGCACTCGCGCGGCACGCGACCAGCAAGATCAGTTCGCTGGAGGATCTGGAGCAGGTGGCGACGCTGGGCTTTCGCGGCGAAGCGCTGCCGAGCATCGCGTCGGTCTCGCGACTGCAGATCACGTCCCGGCAGCCATCGGCAGATGCAGGCTTCGTGCTTGACGGTACGGATGGTGGCGTCTGTCCGGCGGCGCATCCGCCGGGCACCACGGTCGAGGTCCGCGACCTGTTCTTCAATACGCCGGCTCGCCGCCGGTTTCTGCGCAGCGAGCGTACCGAGTTCGGGCGCGTGCGCGAGGTGATCGAGCGAATCGCGCTGTCGCGCAGTTCCGTTGCCCTGCGGGTCACGCACAACAGTCGCCAGATTCTGGATCTGCCCGCAGCCGCCACGCCAGCTGAGCTCGTTGACCGGGTCAGCCGGGTCTGCGGCAGGGAATTCACCGACAACGCGATCTACATCCAGCGGGAATCCGCCGGAATGCTGTTGCGCGGGTGGCTGGTGCGCCCCGTGCACGCACGCAGCCAGCCGGACCTCCAATACATGTTTCTCAACGGGCGTGCGATTCGCGACAAGCTGCTCGCCGGCGCGGTGCGTGCCGGGTATCGCGACGTCCTCTATCGTGACCGCTGGCCGGCCTTTGTCCTGTACCTGGACATGGACCCGGCCTGGGTCGATGTGAATGCGCACCCCGCCAAGCAGGAAGTGCGGTTTCGCGAACCGGGGCCGGTGCGTGATTTCGTGCGGCGGACGGTGGAGGCAGCGATTGCCGGGCCCCCGGCTACTCATGGCGAAGCGCATGCCTCCGGTGCGCCTGCCGGGCCGGTGGCGGGGCTGACGCAGAGTTCGCTGGGCTTTGCGACGCCGGTACCGGCCGGCATCGTGCGGGAGCAACTGGCGAGCTATTCGCAGCTGGCTGCACCGGCGGTGCAGGTCGACGGGATGCCACCGCTCGGCTATGCGCTGGCGCAACTGCACGGCGTGTATATCCTCGCGCAGAATGCCGACGGCCTGATCATCGTCGATGCCCACGCGGCACATGAACGGGTCAGCTACGAGCGGCTGAAGGCCTCGGTCCGTCAGTCGGCTGTTCAGGTGCAGAAACTGCTCGTACCGCCATCAATTGCAGTCAGCGAGCGTGAGGCCGACCAGGTGGAGCTGCACGGCGAGTTGCTGGGCCGTTGCGGTTTTCTGCTCGAGCGCGTCGCACCAGACCGGATTGCCGTGCGCGGTATGCCGGCCCTGCTTGCCGGCATCGATCCGGCGACGGTGGTTCGTCAGCTGCTGCCTGGTCTCGGCGCGGATCTGGTCATGGATGATCTGCTCGATGTGCTGGATCGCGTGCTGGCAGGCTCGGCATGTCATGCCGCGATACGCGCCAATCGCCGCCTGACGGTGGAAGAGATGAACAGCCTCCTGCGCGATATGGAGCGCACGGAGCGCAGCGATCAGTGCAATCACGGCCGGCCAACCCGGGTGGCACTGTCCATGGCGGATCTGGATCAGTTGTTTGCGCGTGGCCGCTGAGCCTGCACCGGTCATCCTCTGATGAGCAGTGTGCCGCTCGTCGTCTGCCTGATGGGCCCCACGGCGGCCGGCAAGACCGCGCTGGCCATCGAGCTTGCCCGGCGAATCCCGGTCGGTGTCATCAGCGTCGACTCGGCGCTGGTCTACCGCCGGATGAATATCGGTACCGGCAAGCCCGAACCGGCGCTGCTGGCGGAGGTCCCACACCGGTTGATCGATGTCCGTGAGCCCTGGGAGAGCTATTCCGCCGGCGAGTTCGTGCGCGACGCGCGGACAGCCATTGCCGAGGTCGTGGCCGCCGGACGTGTGCCGCTGCTGGTCGGTGGCACGATGCTTTATTTCCGCAGCCTGTGGCAGGGTCTGTCGGCTTTGCCGGAGGGTGACAGCGAAGTGCGTGCTGCAATCGACCGGCGCGCGGCTGCCATCGGCTGGCCGGCAATGCACGCTGAACTCGCCCGCATTGATCCGCGCAGCGCCGAGCGAGTGCATCCGACCGACCGGCAACGGATCCAGCGTGCGCTTGAAGTGTGGCAACTCACGGGTCTGCCGCTTTCCGCACAGCAGGGACGGGCATTGCCGCCGGGCGACCTGCGCTTCCTGCGCATTTCCGTGATCCCTGCGGATCGACAGCTGCTGCATGCGCGGATCGAAGCCCGACTTGTCGACATGCTGGCGCGGGGCTTTATCGGCGAAGTCGAAGAGCTGATGCAGTTGCCTGAAATGCGGCCGGATCGTCCGGCGATGCGGGCAGTTGGCTATCGTCAGCTGTGGGGAATGCTGGCCGGTGATTATGCCCGGGCCGAAGCGGAGCGGCGTGCGCTCGCGGCGACCCGGCAGCTGGCCAAGCGCCAACTCACCTGGCTGCGTCACGAAGCGTGTGAACAGACCCTGGCCATGGAGGCGGCGGATTTGCCGGGGGCTGTCGAGGCCACACTCCGCTCGCATGGCGTGCAGGATGCAATATCGGCATCGAGCGGCTAGAATGCGGGCGCGGGGGGAAAGCATATGCGGCGTGTTCCGCGTCGTCCAGAAGCGCCACCGGACGCAAGCAAAAAGAAAAATCAGGAGTCCAAGATGACCAAAGGTCAGGTGCTGCAGGATCCGTTCCTGAACGTACTCCGCAAGGAGAAGGTTCCTGTCTCCATTTATCTGGTTAACGGCATCAAGCTGCAGGGAACGGTCGAGTCATTCGACCAGTTCGTCGTCCTGCTCAAGAACAGCGTCAGCCAGATG
>JAHDYN010000090.1 GCA_023383735.1 Gammaproteobacteria bacterium
TAATCGCCAGTATCGACATGCGGCGTAAATTCGGGTTTGTGCTTGCCGCGCAGCCTGTGAGCCACTGCGGACGCGAGGCGACCGAGCGTCTGATCAGTGGCATCCACCACATACCAGCCGCGCCGCACCTCATGGGATTTGGCAGAAAACGTGCCCATTCGACACCTGTAACTAATTGCCCTGGCTGGATCCGGAAAACCGGGCAGCCCTCGGGAAGGGCCGCAAAGTGTATGCGGCCCGGCGGGTTTTTTCAAATCGGACGGAGCCGTCTGCCAATCCCGGGGCCTGAACCCCCTTCCGGCAGGGGTTTTCACCCCCAGGCGAGCGACCCGGCAGCTACTCGATGGCTGCCGCTCCCGACCGCCGGCCCAGCGACTGGTCCTTGTATTCGCTCGGCGAGAGGCCCTCCCAGCTGCGGAAGGCCCGGGAAAAGCTGCTGACGTCGGCAAAACCCAGCAGGTAGGTCACCTCGCTGACCGAGTGCAGTCCCTGGCGGATATAGAGCTGGGCCAGCTCCCGGCGCGTCTCATTGAGCAGATTGCGGTAACTCGTGTTGCGGGTGGCCAGTTTGCTCTGCAGTGAACGGTCACTCATATTGAGCCGTGCCGCGACCTTTTCCTTGCTGCACTCCCCCGAGGGCAGCAGTTCGATGAACAGGGCACGCACCCGGGCGATTATGTCGTCGCGATCCATGCGCGCCAGCAGGGCCATGACCACTGCATCGTTCTGCCGGGCGAGTTCGGCATTGGCAGCCGGCAGTTCCACGCTCATGTCGCGCAGGTCGAGTATCAGGCTGTTTGTCGGGCAGCCGTAGACCACCGTGGTGCCGAAGAACTGCTCGAAACGCTGCACCTTTTCCCGCGGTCGCGGCCGGCTCAGGCACACCGACAGGGGTGCGAAGTCCGAACGGTAGATCTCGCGCATGAAGCGCACCGCCGTGGCCACCCAGGCGTCCTGCGGGTAGTACTGCTGGCGGTCCATGGTCGGTGCCATGACCAGCCGGTACTCCGTCGCCGTACGCTCCATCTGACACTCGGCATTGGTGCTGACCAGGCGGAAATAGCGCACCACCCGCCGGCAGAAGGATTCGAGCGTACTGCTCGCGAGCAGCGAGAAGCCCAGCGCATGCAACGAGGTCGCGTGCACGAACTCGGCGATCGACAGTCCGAAAGAGGGATCGTTGGTTGCAGCGTCTGCCAGCTCGTAGACGCGGGTCATGGCGGCGGCAGGAAAACGGGTGGTGGGAACGCGTGCGGCTGCGAGGTCGATGCCGGCGGTGCTGAAGATCGCCCGGCTGTCCAGCCCGCGCGCATCAAGGGCCTGGGCAACAGCCACGGCCCAGCCGGCAATGATGTGGGGATCCCTGGTCTCCTGCAGCTCCACGACGATGTCTCCCGGGGCGACCATGCCAATAGTCGAGCCCGATCGACTGAAACACAAGCCCGCTCAGAAAGCGCTGACGCCGGTGAGCTCCTTGCCAACCACCAGCTGGTGTACCGACTCGGTACCCTCATAGGTGATGACGCTCTCGAGATTGAGCATGTGGCGTACCGGCACGTACTCGGCGCTGATGCCGCCGCCACCCAGCATGTCGCGGCAGTCCCGCGCGATATCCAGGGCCATCCTGACGTTGTTCCACTTGGCCAGTGACACCTGGGTGGGGTGCAGGCGGCCCGCGTCCTTGAGCCGGCCGAGACGCAGCGCAAGAAGCTGCGCCGTTGTGATGCGGCGCGCCATGTCGGCAAGACGCACCTGGATCAGTTGCTTGTGCGACAGCGGGCTGCCAAACAGCTTGCGGCTCTCCGTATAGTCGAGCAGCTCCCTGAGGCAGGCCTGGGCGCTGCCGATCGGACCCCAGCTGATGCCATAACGGGCCTGGGTCAGACAGCTCAGGGGGCCGCGCAGACCGGTGACACCGGGCAACACATTGGCCTCCGGGACCCGCACGTTGTCGAAAAACAGCGCGGCCGTCACCGAGGCACGCAACGACATCTTGTTCTCGATCTCCGGCGCAGCAAAGCCCGGCATGTCGCGCTCGACCAGAAAGCCCTTGATGCCCTCGTCGGTATTGGCCCACACCACCGCAACATCGGCGATGGTGCCGTTGGTGATCCACATCTTCGAACCGTTCAGCACCCAGTCGCCGCCCTGACGCCTGGCATGGGTCTTCATGCTGGCCGGATCGGAACCACCATGCGCCTCGGTGAGGCCGAAACACCCGATGGCCTCGCCGCGCGCCATCGCCGGCAGCCAGCGCTGCTTCTGCGCCTCCGAGCCAAAGGCGTGAATCGGGTACATGACCAGACTGCTCTGGACCGAAACGAAACTGCGCAGGCCGCTGTCGCCGCGCTCCAGTTCCTGGCAGATCAGGCCGTAGGCAACGCTGTTGAGCCCTGCACAATCGTAGCCTTCGATACTGCTGCCCAGCAGACCGAGCGCCGCAATCTCCTTGACCAGCTCCTGCGGGAAACGGTGCTGCTCGAAGCATTCGCGGATGATCGGCAACACCTGGTCATCGACGAAGCGCGCGACGGTATCCTGCACGAGCAGCTCGTCCTCGCTCAGCTCGGAACGGATATCGAAGAGATCGAGCGGATCCAGCGTCTGGCCCGACTTTGCCTGCGAACTCTTTCCGGCGCCTGCGCCCGTCCGGGATACCGACTCGACCATGATCCTGCGTCCTGCCGTACTTCAGGGAAAGAGCGATTATTAACAAAGCAGGCTCATCGCCCGTTATACGGTTTGCGCAGCCGCATTGGCGGAAGCGGCCGGACCAGCCTGCACCAGCCCACTCCGCGCTAGTATCGGGGATCGGCCGGCAGGACAGCTTGCTGCCCGCCACGCTGCGTTGAGGCTTGCATGGACGACATCACACACGAGGCTGCACCGGGCTTTCGGCCATCACTGCCGGCCGGCATGCCCTTGCCCGGCCAGCTGGTACTGGAAACCGCCGATCTGCTGGCGGCCCGCGATCACCTGTCCAGATTCCTGTGGCCCCACTCCGTGATGCCCACGGCGCGACGGCCGCGGGTGGCTTTTCGTCACTGCAGTGCCAGCATAGGCCAGGTCTCGATCCATGCCCTGCACTATGGCGCTGCCGTGCAGATCGAAGCGCACCCGGATGATTCCTACCTGTTTCTCGTGCTGCTGCATGGCGCCGGCACACTCAGCCAGGACGGGTTCAGCGGGCCACTGAACCCGCAGGTCATCCGGGCCATGAATCCGACCGGACCGGCCACCATGCGTTTCCTGCCTGGTGAAGTGAACCTCACGCTGCGCATACCCGCAGGCCTTTTGCATGCCTGGCTGGAAGAAACCACCGGGCAGCCGCCCTCGGCGCCCGTGCGCTTTGCACAGCCCGCCGATCCGGGAACGGGCAATGCAAGCGGGTTGCGGCGCTTCCTGAATTTTCTGTGCAGCGAGTTCGAACAGCGCGCGGCCGGCATCGTCAGCAGTCCGACCGTATGCCGCCAGCTGGAACGAACGCTCATCAGCCTGGTGATGATGGAGCTGCCACACAACTACAGCGAGGCGCTCGATGCCGGGCGTGCCGGCCCGGCACCGGTCTACATCCGCAATGTCGAGCAGTACATCCGGAGCAATGCCGACCAGCCGCTGACACTCCACGACCTCGCCGGCATCGCCGGCGTCAGCGAACGAACCCTGCAGGCCGGGTTCCGGCGATTCCGGCAGACGACGCCGATGGAATATCTGCGCGACTACCGCCTGGACCTGGCACACCAGGGACTGCTTGCGAGCACGGTGGTCGGGCGCAGCGTCACGGACATCGCACTCGCCTGCGGCTTCAATCACCTGGGGAAATTTGCCAAGTGCTACCGGGCGCGCTTTGGCGAAGCGCCTTCGGAGACAAGACGGCGGGCGCAGACCTGAAGGTTCAGGGATCCCGCCGGGTGCTCCAGCGCGTCCGGGTCGAATTGATGAAATCCGCATCGACCTTCGGCACCTTGCCTTCCTTCGCCATGTCGACAAATATCTTCAGCGCCGCTGCCACGAACGGCCTCGGCACCGCCGTCAGGATCTGGCAGGCATCCTCGGTGAACTGCACATCCGCATCGAGGCTGTTTGCCATCCGGTAGATCCCCGGCAGGCCCATGCCCTTGCCCTCCGGCACCGGCACCATGAAGGGCTCACCGTGGCGCACGAACCAGAACTCCTTCCCGCCGCGAAAACCATAGGAAATCGGCATGTCGGGAAATTCCCTGCGCTCGCGCAGCTTGTCCCTGAAGCTCTCCGGCATGAGGATGTTCTGTACCTTCAGCGCGAGATAGTCCTCGATCAGGGTCGGCCCGGCAACGCGCACCGGGTGATACTCGAAGCTGCCGTTGAGCACGCATTCGAAGACCTGGAACGCACCCTTGATGATCAGCGGGAAGTCGGGGTCATCGCGGAATTCCGGCGTCGGCGTCGGCACCAGCTCGAAAGGCACATCGCGCATCTTTTCTTCAGGCGGCACGCCGGGATAACCGAGATCCACCACCGTCTGCAGCAGGGGCCGATCGAATTCGATCCAGTGCAGTGCACATTTCCCGGTGCGCCGCAGGTTGGTCGCGGTATTGGAACTGGCGCGGCTGACCAGCAGCATCGAATGCTCTTCGCTGATGTCCAGCGGGAATACCAGCGAGTACGGCCCGATGCTGGTGATGCCGGCCTCGTTCTTCGTCGTGATCAGGGCAAACGGCATCGGAAAAAACGCCGAAGACTGGTAGAAGTTGTCCCGGATCGAGACCGGAACCAGCGGATCATCCACCGCCTGTTGTGCAACTGAAGCGTTCATCAGAACAAATCTCCCGGACTTCTCACAGCAAAGGCGCCGGCACGCATGTCAGCCGGCCGGCAACAGTATAAAAGCTGCTGGCTGGTGTGCCGAACAGGGCCTTCAGGCCTGCGTCAGCCCACCCGGTACCGGGCCGGTGGCCTCAACAGCCAGTACGCGACGATCACGAGCGCGCACAACAGCACGATCTGGCCGAAGGCGAGAAAAGCCGCCGTCGATGCAGTCAGGGCCAGTCCGCGGCAGATATTGATCAGCGCATGCCACAGCGCGGCCATCAACACGCTGCGGGTCGCATCGTAGAGCAGCGTGCACCAGATCGCTGCCGACAGGATTCCGGCTGAAAAGCCCAGCCACGCACTCCACTGGAACTCGGGCCGCATCAGGAACGAGGGCAGATGCCAGAGCAGCCAGAAGGGGAACAGCACCAGCGTCGCTGCCAGCGGACCGAAGCGACCCCGCAGTTCAGGCAAGGCGAAGCCGCGCCAGCCGGGCTCTTCACCGATCCCGCGCAGCAGGCCGCCGAGCAGGACCATCTCCAGCAAGCGGCCGCCGGCAAGCACCTCGTGCAGCAGTGCGCCGGAACGGAGCTGCTCGACCTGGCCCGTCATCAGCAGTGCCGCAAGCAGCACCGCAAAGGGCGAAGCGAGCGCGAACAGGTACCAGCGCACCGGGACCCGCCAGCGACACAGGCTGGCCAGCAGGGCCATCACACCGGCCCTGCCGCGTGTTGCAGCGAGCACGATCATGGCGGCGGCAAAGGGACCGAAACCCGCCAGGGCTTCGAGCGCCAGCGGCAGATGCATGTCGGCGCTGCCGCGTACCGCGATCAGCATCGGCACCTCGATGGCCCAGGTGCAGAGGTAGGCGAGCAGGAAGTAAGCCGGCAGCGGATGCCTGCGAATCACTCGCGTACCACGCCAAGATCGACCGGCTGCACCGGGGGAGCAGACGTTTCGGCACGCAGCACGTCGAGCACATGCCTGGCCAGCAATGCGCCGATCCGCGGATCTTCATTCGGCGGCTGCCACAGGCTCCAGGTGCCCCGATACTGCGACTGCACCGGCCGGTCCGGATCCGGTGGTCCCAGCGCGGGGTCGTAGCCCAGGTGTCCGAAGGCAGACACCTCGAAGGCCAGCGACGGATCGAGATCGTTGCGCAGCTTGTCAGGCGGTGTCGTGCGCGGTGGCGGATACGGCCTGCCATCGGCACAGCCGCCCATGGTGAAGCAGCAGGGCACCATCTCGGCACTGCCCGGCGCGGCCGGGCACATGGTATCCACCCACATGCCCCAGTAGTCGGCAAAAGGATGGCCGACTTCGGGATAGCGGACGAAATCACCCTGCGCGAAGTTCGACCAGCTCTTGTAGCCGATTTCCTTGCCGATCTGGTTCGGCACCTCGACGAGGTTCAGTACCGAGTCGACCATGATCTGCGGGAACGCGATCACGATATGGCGCACGCCATTGCGACGGAGTTCCTCCAGCGCGTCCCAGTACAGGTAGCCCATGTCTCCCTGCGGCAGCGTTTCGGATTCATACAGCCAGGCATCGCCGAGATTCTCGCCACGCATCTCGCGACTGCGCTCGCGCCGCTCGAAGGCAGGCGGGCGCGCCACCGCCTGCGGGTTCTCCACCTTGCGCCCGAACCAGCCACCCAGCACATTGCCCGGCGCCAGACCCGGATGCCGGCCGAGGAGCAGGGCCTTGATGTTCGCATTGAGCAGCAGGGTGTCATCGATCTTCGGATCAAAGCCCGCATTGTTCTCGCGGGTCGCATGATTGATCAGCAGCACGCCGGTTTCCGCCCAGTCCACCCCGGGTGCGATGCGTGACTCGATGCCCTCGACGTGGAGCAGCGCCAGCGCGGGATCGGCTGCCACCGGGTTCGGGTTGCCCGCCAGCGGAACTGTCCGGTCGTGCCGGGGGGCGCCCAGCGAAAGGGTCCACGCCGGTACATCTGCGGGATAGGACCGCGTCATCAGGTCCCCGGGATCGTTCGCCCAGCGTACCGGGGTGGTCGTGCCGTTGCGCCGGTCGAATGCGGCAACCACCTGGCGCGCGGTGTTCACCACATCAAAACTCTTGCAGAAGCGCACCCCGGATGTGGTGAGATCCACCATGATGATTTCCGTGACGCCGGCCCCCAGCAGGCGCTCGATCGGACCATCGACATCGTAGCGGTCCGGATCGCA
>JAHDYN010000091.1 GCA_023383735.1 Gammaproteobacteria bacterium
TCGCTGGTTCAATCCCAGCATCGCCCACCATTTTCCCCTACCGACGGATCCCCACGCCCTTGTATATCAGCGAAATGAACAGGCGGTTGTTCTTCTGCTTGGCGCTGTTGGCATCGTCGTCGTTGACCGAGTAGTAATAGCTTCCGTTGACCGAGAGCGTCTCGGTCAGCCGGTAGCGCAGGGTGCCTGCAGCCGAATAGTACACGCGATCGCGGCGGCCAATGTTTCCGAGGGACGAATCACTCGCGTATAGCAGGTTGATTGATCCATTGAGTCTCTGGCTGAGATTCCGGTCGAAGCCCAGGCGGAAATTGTCCGAGACCACCGATGTACCGTTGGATCGTGGCGCCTGTGACTGGCTATATTCAACCGTTGTCGTCATCACCTCCGACGACTGACGGAGCGTGATGCCGCCAACGAAATTGTCACTGCTTTCGCTGCCTGAGCACAGCGCGAAAGGATAGGTCGGGCACAAGAAGCCCGGGTTGTCCGGGTCCTCGATCAGCCCTTGATGAATATCCTGGGTGCTGTGTGAGGTGCCCAATGTGACCGTCGTGGTTATGGTCGGGGAAAGCTTGTATTCGACAGCGACCGTCCCGCCGACGGAGTCGGTGGTGTTTTCGGCAGGCGAGTACGGGTCCGTGGCCTTGAACCTGCCGGTATTTGCCGACAGCAACGCCGAGGTTCTTGTAGTGAGCACATGAATCCACGTGGCCTGGATGCTGCTGTTGGTGTAATCGTAGTAGCCGGCTGTACGTGATGCGTCGTAGGTGATATCGGAAAGGTCGGCCGTGAACTGCAGCGAGTTCCGTGCAGACAACGCATAGCTGACTGATGGACTGAATGACCAGGTCTCCTGGGAGTCATTGCTGGTCTGGCCCGGTGTGGCGGTGTTGTACTCATTGGTCCTTATGCCATTGTCCCGGTAGCCGGCCCGCAAGCTCACGCTTGCCGTGTCCCATTGGCGGGAGGCGTTCAGATCCAGCCAATAGTCGTCGTCATCCAGCCTGTCGTCCGAACCGGTGTACTGGTAGGTGCGGAAACGCGGCACGAGCGTGACGACGTCGCGCTGTGTCCGGTATGCACTGTCGAGACGAAAATCGGCAAACCCGCCGGTTGCGCCGTCCGAGCTTTGCGTTTCAAGCCGGTTGTATGGGTTCGATTCGGTGGTAAGCCCGCCTTCGACACGCGGTATCAGTTCCCAGTAGGCATGAGCCGGCTCGGATGTCAGGAGTCCGGAGAGAATGCAGGCCAGCAGGCTTGCGGCAGGCGTGACGTGCCGGTGGCGCATCATGTTCTGGATCCTGCCTTTCTGGCCAAGCGGGTAATCAGGGTACAAGTACGGTGTCGCCGGGCTTCAGCACGATGTTCTGCTGCAGCCGCTTGCCGGCGGCGATGTCGTTGTATGCAAAGGTGGTTGCCGTCTGTGTGCTGCCGTCACGGCGCAGAATCTTTATTTCATCGAGTTTGGCGAATGGCGTTGTCCCGCCGGCCATGCTCAGCGCCTGAATCACATCGACATAGCGGTTGATCGGGAATTCGCCGGGCCGGTTTACCTGGCCGATGACGTATACCTTGCTGCCGCGTGGCTCGAATATGGAAACGCTGACGACAGGGTCGGGAATATACCTGGCGATCTGCGCGGATATGTCGCTGCGTATCGCTTCGATGGTCCGGCCTTCGGCACGGATGTCGCCGGTCAACGGAAACGAGAAGTATCCATCCGGGCGTACCACGACCTGTTTCTGCAGGTTCTCTTCCTTCCACACCAGGACTTCGAGGATGTCACCGGCGTTTACCGGATAGTTGCCCACGGATGGTGCTGCGGAGCCAACCTCCTGCGCGAGGCCCGGCTGAAGGGCAAGGCTGCTGATCAGTACGAGGAGGGCAGCGCCTGCCCGAATGTGACGAAACTGCCGTGTCATGCCGTTGCTCCTGCTGAAGATCAAATGCGCTGCGGGCGATGATGCCGGTCTTATGTTAACCGCAAGATCTGCCCGGCCAAAGCCTTACAAAGCCGTAACGCGGCAGCTCGGCAGGCGCCTATATAGTCTGGCCAGTCTAAACGTGTTTTGGATCTGCTGCGACGCTTCCGCGTGTGAGGGGTATCGCAGAAATCCATCGACGAGGCGAATAGTGTCACGCTTCAGGAAAAGGACAGCAGTGCACGGACTCGCGGATTGACTGAGTACATACATGGCGTGGGGCATATGTCTGTTTACTACATCTCTCTGGCGGCATTGGCATCGACGACCCTGTTGATCCTGCTGTTGCGTCCGCTGGCCCTGGTGACCGGCCTGGTCGACATGCCAAACGAGCGGAAGAGCCACCAGATTCCCACCCCCCTGGTCGGCGGCCTGGCGATATTCGCCGGTCTCACCATGGCATTTCTGCTCACCGTGGCAGAGGGCGTGACCCTGCAAATGCGCGAAACCCTGAGTTTCTTCGGTGGCGGCCTTCTGCTCGTGACGGTGGGTGTTGTCGACGATTTCGTTGACCTGTCGCCGCTGGCGAGGTTCGTCGCCCAGATCGTTGCGGCGTTGCTGATGATTTTCGGTGCCGGGGTCGTGCTGAACGACCTGGGTGGCATGACCCCCTCAGGTCAGCTGCTGACGATGGGGGTCCTTGCTGTTCCCTTCACGGTTTTTGCGACGCTGGGTGTGATCAATGCGCTGAACATGTGCGATGGTCTGGACGGGCTGAGTGGCAGCCTTTCCCTGGTATCGCTGTCCGGCCTGTTTCTCGCTGCGTGGCTGTGGGGTGATGTTGCGGATGTCATTCTGCTGCCTTTGCTGGGTTCGGCGGTGCTCGGTTTTCTGCTTTTCAATCTCCGTCTTCCGGGTCGTGAGCGCGCTTCCATATTCATGGGTGATGCGGGCAGCATGTTTCTCGGCTTTGCACTCACCTGGTATGCAGTCTCGCTGTCCCAGGGCGAGTCCCGGGTAATCAGCCCGGCAGCAGCCCTGTGGTTCCTGATGCTGCCGATCTTCGATACCGTCACCATGATGCTGCGCCGGATCCTGCGTGGCCGGTCGCCGTTCTCCCCCGACCGGGAGCATCTGCACCACGTGTTCCTGCTGGCTGGCTATACCGTCAACGAGACCGTCGGGCTGATGGCTGCCGTGGCAGGTTTCGGTGTCCTTGTCGGGCTGGCCAGCGTTCACTGGCAGTTGCCGGAGTTGCTCGTGGCCGGTGCTTTTCTGCTGGCCGGGCTGGGTTATTTCTGGATGATCATGCATGCCTGGCGGGTGATGCGTTTTCTGCATCGCTCGATCTGCCGGCGGCGCATCACCAGTGATCGCCGCCGTGGGCAGGACCCGGCTTATGCAGGCCCTGAGCGGCGCAGCGGGACAGACCGGCGCCTTGAGACTCAGCAGTGTACGGCGGCGGTGCTTGCTTCCGTCCGGACGTCCTCTCCGATGCAGGCTCCGGCACTGTCGGTGCGGCCAGGTACAACGTCGAATATCTCGTCCTGACCATCAGTTCATTCGCTGGTCAGCGCGATCCAGCCATGCACAGCTGAGCAACAGCCCGCCAACGCTGCGATAAGCGCCGCGGATCAGCCGCAATGTTTCCGCGATGTGAAGGTCCTGGCTGTATGCGGTGAAGCGCTGCAGAACCGGATCTACTCTTATGCCGAGCGCATGGAATTCCAGGAACGTGCCCGTCAGCGGCCAGAGGCATTTGTAGATGCTTTCCTTGGCGCTGAAGATCAGCTTGGCGCCGTCCAGTAGCTGTGGCCCGGTGGTCCGGAGGGCAATCCGTTCTTCGTCGCGGCATACCAGCGGCAGGAGATCTGCTCCAAGCGGATCGCTGCTCTCCACGTCAATTCCCAATGACCGGAGTGCAGCCTGGCGGGCGACCACGGCAATGGCGATGTCGTCCGTATGCGAGATCGAGCCGACAATTCCGGCGGGCCATACCGGCGCACGTCCGGGGCCAACGGGCAGCGCAACCGGTTCAATGCCGAGGTCGGCAAGCGCCGCCCGGGCACAGTAACGGCCTGCGGAGAACTCGCGCAGACGCTTGTCGCTCATGCTCCCGGCAGCAGGCAGTTCCCCGGGCCACAGCGGTGCCTGGTCACGCCCTGTGCGATGTACCGAGCAGGCCGCACCGGGTGGGGCCAGTTCCAGCATGGTTGTCCGCAGTTCAGTGCCCGTCCACATGTCGCGGGCAGTGTGCCAAGCACCGGCAGTGATGCCAATCGAAAAGGCGCAGGGCAGGGGCGTCGGTATGCCGTTCACGCTAGAATCGCTCCGGTTTTGGATACTCCGGCAACGCAATGACCGTCAAGACGCGCTTCGCTCCAAGCCCCACCGGATTCCTGCATATTGGCGGGGTTCGTACTGCCCTGTTTTCCTGGCTGTATGCCCGCCATCATGGTGGGCAGTTCGTGCTGAGAATCGAGGATACTGACCGGGAGCGGTCCACCCAGGCCGCTGTGGATGCCATCCTGGAAGCAATGGAATGGCTGGGTCTCCACCACGATGAAGGTCCGTACTACCAGACCCGGCGCATGGACCGATACCGTGAGTTGGCAGAACAGCTGCTGGCGGCCGGCAGCGCCTATCGTTGCTACTGCAGCCGCGATGAACTGGAGCAGATGCGCGCAGCCCAGATGGCGCGTGGCGAAAATCCGCGCTATGACGGCCGTTGCCGGGGGCGCCAGAACCCGGTCGCCGGTGTATCGTCGGTGCTGCGTTTCCGCACGCCGCAGGAAGGCGTGACTGTCGTCGATGACCTGGTGCGCGGCCGCGTCGAGTTCCGGAATGCGGAGCTCGATGACCTGGTCATCATGCGCTCCGACGGAACGCCGACCTTTCACTTCGGTGTCGTGGTCGATGACGGCGACACGGGGATCACGCACGTGATTCGCGGAGACGACCACCTCAACAATACCCCGCGCCAGATGCACATCCTGGATGCACTGGGCTTTGCGCGGCCCGCCTATGCCCACCTGCCGATGATCCTCGGGCCCGACGGGGCCAAGCTCTCCAAGCGGCATGGGGCGGTCAATGTGCTGGAGTACCGTGACGCCGGATATCTGCCGGATGCGATGCTGAACTACCTGGTACGCCTCGGCTGGTCACATGGTGATCAGGAGCTTTTTTCGCGTGAGGAGATGATCCGCCTCTTTGACATCGCAGCAGTCAATGCATCTGCCTCGCGTTTTGATACCGGCAAGCTCGACTGGATAAACCAGCAGTATCTCCGCGCCGGCGATCCGGAGGCCCTGGCGCCGGGTCTGGTCTCGCAACTGGATCGGGCCGGACTCGATGTTCGCCGTGGGCCGCATGCAGCTGCAGTGATCGAGGCGTATCGGGAGCGCGCCACGACGCTTGGCGATATCGCTGCCAGCGCCGGGTACCTGTATGCCGAACCGGCAAGGGTCGACGAAGCGGCAGTTGGCAAGCATCTGACGGCGGCGATTGCCGGGCCGCTCCGCCTGTTGACGACGCGCCTTGCCGGGTCCCCGGACTGGACCCGTGAGGGGATTCATGCGGCCATGGCGGCGGTGGCGCAGGAATGCGGCATCGGTTTCGGCAAGCTCGGTCAGCCTGTGCGTGTGGCCGTGACTGGCGGGACTGTATCTCCGCCAATCGATGTGACCCTGGAGCTGCTCGGGCGGGAAAAGACGCTGGAGCGCCTCTCGCGGGCGATCACTCGCTTACCGTGATGACACCGTGCATTTCGGGATGCGGGCCGCAGCTGAACGGGTAGCTGCCTGGTCTATCGAAATGCCGCTCCCACGACTCACCGGGAAAAATGCGCTCGGATTCAAAGCCGTCCGGGCCCGTGAACAATATCGAGTGGCTGACCCGTTTTTCATCGTTGATCCATTTCACCGTTGTGCCAACCGGGACAGTCAACTCGGCGGGTTGATACTTGTAGTCGCGGATCATGATCTCCGCAGTATCTGCACAGGCCTGCAGGGGCAGTGACGCCAGCAGAGCCAGCAGGCCGCCAGCAAGGCGGGTACGCAATTCATGGTCCGGGCTCATGAGTCATCCTTCTGCATGTGGGGAAAAAAAACGGAGAGCAATGCTCTCCGTTTTGGTCGTTTGCCAGCCGGAGAGTTCCCCCGGAGCATGCATGCATCTACTGCTTTACGGCACTGACATCCGCCTTGGCGCCGAGGCCGAGCGTGTATCCGAGGGATACCTGGTGGAAGCGACCCTTGGCGTAGTCGTCATGGATGGCAAAGCCGAAGTTGTAGGCTTTGCCAGGCGCCATGGCGATATCACCCTCGCCGCCGCCTGCCAGCTTGCGAGTGAACGTGACAGTCCATTGATCGCCTTTTTTCTCGCCCTTGGCATCGATCAGCGCCTTGCCGCCGTCCATGACCCGCTTGTCGGCCACATAGCCGTCATGCTTTGCACCCTTGCTGGTCCACTGGATGAGGTCGTAGAACTTGCCGGCCTTGAGATCTGCGCCAGTGACGTACTTCGTCTTCTTGTCATCTGCAACGCCGGGCATCGTCCGTACGTCCTTGTGACACGTTTCCCAGCAGCCTGACAGGTCGGCCCGCTCGATCTTGTGGTCTTCGAGCATGACGGCAAGCTTGACCTGGTTGTCGGGATCCATCTTCGCAGCACCACCGGCCGGCTGTGTCCAGCTGAAGCGCAGATAGAGGTTGGCAGCATCATAGGCAGCCTGCACGCTGACCGGAATCGAGCCCGCCTTGCCCTTGATCGGACTGGGTTCGATTTTCTGGCCGCTGGCCATCTTCTGGCCCATGTCCGCGGTTTCCTCATCATGGCAGCCGGCACAGCTTTCACCTTTCTTTATGCCGCGGGCGCCGCCGTGTTCAGTGCCTGTCATGATCCAGTCGATCGGCGACACGCCGGGGTAGAACAAGGTGATCTCCTTGGCAGGCACCTTGCTCCAGTCCGGTGCCGCGATGGCGCTGCCGGCAATCGCGCCGAGTAACAACCCGGCGGCAGAAACAGTGATCAGTTTGTGCATGGTGGA
>JAHDYN010000092.1 GCA_023383735.1 Gammaproteobacteria bacterium
ACCGACGAAGAGCAGCAGCAGGATCTTGTTGCGTTGTTTTGCGTCTATGTCCATTCGAACCCGGAACCCCTAGTTGATCAGTACGCTCTCGACCATGCGGCGCAATTCGCGCTTTACAGCTGCCTTGTTGCCATGCCTTATCGCCTGTCGTGACGCGGCCTCGACCATGCCCGCAACCAGGGCCGTCACGAGCTGCACATCGCGGCGTTTGCCTTTCAGCAACTCGGTCACTGCGCCCTCCAGCACCGCATTGGGCAGGCTGTGCAACGCGATGATCTGCTTGCGCAGCTCCGGCGCCGCCTCGCGAATCTCTCCCATCAGCTCCATCGTGGCGTGGGCCGGACTCGTGGCGATTTCGATCTGGGTATCCAGCCAGGCGGCGATCCGCGGCAGCGGATCCGGATAGCGGCCCTCCAGGGACTTCAGTTCCTCGACGAAAGGCACCATGTCCCGCAGCACACAGGCAAGCAGGATATGGTCCTTGTTCGGGTAGTACCGGTAGAGGGAGTTGCGGGCCAGCCCGACCGCCTGGGCGATGTCTTCCATGTCGGTACCGCGGTAGCCGAGATCCCGGAACAGCTGGGTCGCGGCGCTGAGGATCCGCCCCGTCTGCAGGCGGACATGCTCCTCGATGTTGGCGGCTTCAATTCTGGGCATGGGGTTTTACCGACACAGCGTCGATATCATGAAGTGCATAGCGGTCTGTCGTCAACTTCTCGCCCGAAGCAGTGGCGCCGGCTGCCCGGCGAATTCAGCACACGGGTATTGGTGTATGCTAGCGGAGCCTGCCGGCTCTCAGCAGGCTTCAGGCTGTCAGCGGGATGGCGGGACGGGTTTCGGACGGATGACCGGAACCCATACGGAAATTCCGGCTGGCGGCAATGGGATGGGAACCGGCTTCGGCAAACAGGCGTTCACGGGGGGTGTCCCGTGACCGGCTTGCCGATATCAGGCAGAAAATTTGCCTGAGTCTGGCCGTTGAATGTTGTCGATACAGGAGGATGAATAAATGAGCACTACGATCCGTAAGGCCTGGCTTGGTCTGCCAGTTGCACTGCTGATGATCGCCGGCTGCGGCGGCAAGCCCGCTGAGCAGGCGACCGAAGCCGCTGAACAGGCGACCGAAGCTGCAGAAATCGCCATGGAAAGCGCTTCAGAGGCGGTTGAGGCTGCTGGTGATGCCGGCGCTGCCGCTGCCGATGCTGCTGATTCAGCGGTTGACGCCGCCGGCGCTGCAGTTGACGCCGCTGCTGCCGACGCAAGCGCTGCTGCCGATGCGGCTGCTGACGCTGCCGGTGCTGCTGCCGACGCTGCCACCGAGGCTGCTCCGGCACAGTAATCCAGAAAGGTCATTCTGGACATGACGGGGACCGCTCACGCGGTCCCCGTTTTTTTTGCCCGCCGCTCATGCAACACTGTGCCGGAGCAGCCTCGGCGGCGCGCCGACCGGAGAGTATTCATGCGTTGGTTACGGTATCTGGGCTATGCCCTTGGCGGCATCCTCGTAACCGGCTGCATCGCCTTTCTGATCGCGGCCTGGATCTATCGCGACATCCCGGCCGAGGTGCTGGAAGCGAAGTACATGAGCCCGGCATCGAAGTTCCTGAACGTCGACGGGGTCCGGATTCACTACCGCGATGAGGGCAGCGGCCCTCCCCTGATCCTCATTCACGCCAATTTCGGCAGTCTGCTGAGCTGGGATGATGCCGTCGAGTCGCTGAAGCACACGCATCGCGTCCTGCGTTTCGACATGACCGGTCACGGACTCACGGGGCCGGATCCTTCCGGCGACTACAGCCTCGAGCGTACGGTCGAGCTGACCGCCCGTTTCGTCGATGCGCTCCAGCTGGAACACTTTTCGATCGGCGGCACATCGCTCGGCGGCACCGTCGCGATGCATTACGCGGCTGCACATCCTGACCGGGTGGAGCGGCTGATCCTGCTGAGCCCCGGCGCACTGGAAGGCCGGTCGATGCAGCGCGCCGGACGCGCGGTACCCAAAGCCGCCGACATCCTCAAGTACATTGCACCGCGGGCCCTGGCCGAGTTCATGCTGACCTCGCGCTTCGGTGACCCCGCCAAAGTGAACGACAAGCTCATCGACCAGTGGTACGACATGTGGATGCGCGAAGGACAGCGCGCAGCGATCCTGGCCCGGCTGCGCAGTTACTCGAGCGCGGATATCGTCAAGGTCACCGCTGCAGTCCGCACCCCCACGCTGATCCTCTGGGGTGAAGCCAACCCCCAGGCACCGGTCGAGCAGGCAGAAGAACTGCGGCAGATGCTCAGCAGTGCACCCGGGGTAACTGTCATCACCTATCCGGGCATAGGCCATATGGCCGCTGAGGAAGCCGGCCCCGCAATCGCCAGGGATATTGAGGCCTGGCTGGCGAATCCTGCGGTCGCAAGGGAGGCATCGGTTCAGCCGTGATCACTGCCAGCCTGCAGCTCCCGGTAGTGCTGCTGTTCATGGCCCAGGCTACGACAGCCCAGACGCAGCCGGCAATGGATCCAAAAGGGTGGAACCTTGATACGGCCGCGCCGTCAAAGACCGAAACCGCTGCCGAGCCGCCGTCCACGCTGAACATGCGTGTCTACAAGGATTTCGACGGCCACATATCGCGTAACGGCGACACGCCATACGCCGTCGACGTCAGTGCGGTAATGACCCGCTGCAACGATGGCAGCCTGATCATCACGGCACTCGTGATCGGCGGCCAGCTCACCCCCCTGGACAACAAGTGTCCGGCCACCAGCAAATGAGGTAGAAAAAATGCGCCGATCCAGGCTGACCACCCTGCTGACCCTTGCCACGCTGGCTTTCGCCGGCAACAGTCTCGCTGCCACAACGCCAGCTGACGCGATCAAGTATCGCAAGGCCGTGATGTCAGCCATGGCAGCCCACACCAGCGCCTTCTCGCTGATCAGCTTCGGGCGGGTCGAGCACCAGGGCCACATGCTCGCGCATGTCGATGCGCTGGCCGTACTCGGAACCCAGCTCAAGGTCCTGTTTCCGGCCGGTACGGGCACCGGCGATACGGATGCCTTGCCGCTGATCTGGCAGGAGCAGGCCAGGTTTGGCGAACTGCTGACGGCGTCGGAAAAGTCGACTGCAGACCTTCGCGCTGCGGTGGCTGCCGGCGACAAGGCGGCAACCATGAAAGCCTTCAAGGCAGTCGGCGATTCCTGCAAGGGTTGTCACGACCGGTACCGCAAAGAGAACGATTGATGAGCCGGCGACCGTGGCTCCGCGTGGAGTCCCGGCTTTGCGCCGCCCTGCTGGTCTGGCTGAGCGTGTCGACTGGCACGGCAGCATCGGCCGAACAGTCGGCCGACCGGATGGAGCGCGGGCGCTACCTCATCCATGCGGGCGGCTGCATCAGCTGTCATACGGCTGACCGCCCGGACGCCATCCCGCTGGCTGGAGGCCGCCGCCTGGAGACACCGTTCGGGGTTTTCTATTCCCCCAACCTCACACCCGACCCCAAGACCGGCCTGGGCGGCTGGACAGATGCCGACTTCAACGCAGCGCTCCGGCACGGCCGGGCACCGGATGGCAGCCCCTACTATCCGGTGTTTCCCTATCCGGCCTATGCGGGCATGAGCGATCGCGACGTGGCAGCGATCGCTGCCTGGCTGCGCAGCCTCCCGCCGGTCGACAACCCGGTGCCCGCGCACGAACTGCCCTGGTACCTGGGATCGCGCTGGGTGATGCTCGGCTGGAATCTGCTCTTCTTCGATTCACGGCCCTTCACGGCAGACCCGGCCCGGGACACAGACTGGAATCGCGGCGCCTATCTGGTACGCCACCTCGGCCATTGCGGGGAATGTCATACGCCACGAAATCTGCTCGGCGCGCGCGATGATTCGCGTGAGCTGGCCGGCAACCCGGATGGCCCCGACAACGAAAAGATTCCGAACATCCGCCAGGATCGTGACGGCGGGATCGGCCGGTGGTCGATCGAGGACCTGCTCCTGTTCCTGGAAATGGGCATGCTGCCGGATGGCGACTTCACCGGCTCGTCGATGAGCGCGGTGATCGACGACAACACGAGCCATCTGACCGCAGACGATCGCCGCGCGATCGCGGTTTACCTGCAGTCGCTGGCACCGCTCGATTCACCATACAGCGGCGCCCCGGCCCGCACAGCACATTTTCACCATGAGAGCCGTGCGGGCCGTCACGGTTCCGGGCAGCAATCTGCTGTTAAAGTGTGCAGGCCTCAACAAGAACAAGAAAAATGGCAGGAGTGTCTTCAGCGCACCTGGTTCCGGTGGATTGCCATCGGCTGCAGCCCGGCATGTATGTGGCCGAGCTCGACCGACCCTGGCTGCAAACACCGTTCCATGCACATGGCTTCATGCTGAGCCATGCGGAGCAGATCGAGGCATTGCGCCGCGTCTGCAGCTACGTGTATGTCGATCCGGCACTTTCGGAACACAGCGAGAACGGGCTGTTCAGTACCGGCCTGACCGAACGGCTGACAACCCTGAAATCCGGCGAACCGCCCTCCAGCCTCGACCGCAGCCGCCACGCACTGCACGAGACCAGTCACGTACTGGATGCGACCGTACGCGAGGCACGGCGCGCGGAACAGATCACGCTCACGGCACCGCGACTGGCGCTGAAGGAACTGGTCAGCCGGATACTTGCCGACAACGATGTCCTGCCATGGCTGATTGCAACGGAATTGCATGTCGGTTTTCTCTACCGGCGGGCGCTCGGCTCGGCCACGCTCATGACGATTGCCGGTCACCGGATCGGTTTTGAACGGGAGTTGCTCGATGAACTGGCCCTGGCCGGCCTGCTGCTCGACATCGGCAAGATCTCGGTACCCATCACCATCCTGGCCAAACCCTCGCGCCTGAGCGAGGCCGAACGCGGCTTCATCACGCGACATGTGCGGCGCGGGCTGTACATGGTTCGGGCAGCCGAAGCGATTTCTGCCCCGCTGGAAGAGGCCCTGCTCGGCCATCATGAACGACTCGATGGCAGCGGGTATCCCCGCGGCATCCGTGGCACACACCTGCCTCTCACCGCGCGCCTGGCGGGAATTGTCGACACCTATGACGCCTTGTTGCAGAACCGGAGCTACAGCCCGGCGCTGGCCGCGCACGATGCCATACGGCTCGTCAATTCCATGCGCAACCGCCAGTTCGATTCCGCGCTGGTCAAGGCCTTTATCCTGGCGCTCGGCGTCTGGCCGACGGGTTCGTGGGTACAGCTTGCGGATGGCCGCTTCGGTATCGTCCGCAGCCAGGCGCCCGATGAACCGGCCCGGCCCCTGATCGCGCTGGTCTGCGACAGCGACGGTCAGGCACTGGAAACCTATGCCCGGCTCTGGCGGCCGGCCCGGCGCAGCGATATTGCCCGCGCAGTGCTGCCTGGCCAGGTACAGGCAAGCCGGCGTATCGTCGATGCAGCCGTATCGGCGGCTGCAAGTCTTGCCGCCTGAGAAGAGGTATTCCACTTGTCTGCAATCGAACTCTACAGTTTTGCCGCCTGCCCCTACGCGCAACGCACGCACATCACGCTGCTGGAGAAGCAGCTGGACTTCGCGATCATCGAGATCGACCTGTTCAACCGCCCCGACTGGTTTGCGGCGATCTCACCGTACGGCAAGGTGCCGGTGCTGCGCCACGCCGGGGTGACGGTGCATGAGTCCACGATCATCAACCAGTATCTCGACGAGGCCTTCCCGCAGCCGGCGCTGATGCCGGAGACCCCGGCCTTGCGTGCCCAGGCGCGCATCTGGATGGATTACTGCGAAACCCGCTTTCTGCCCGCAGTACACAAGCTGATGTCGGAGGCGGACGATGCGGACAAGCGGATCGCCAACAACGCGAAGCTTGCGGATGTACTGCGGCACATCGAGCATGAAGGGCTGCGCAAGACCGGTGCCGGCCCCTGGTTTTTCGGGCCGCGGTTTTCGCTGGCAGACATCCAGTTTGCGCCCTTCCTCGAGCGATTCGACATGTACGTGCAACTGGCCGGCGCCATCCTGCCCGAGGACTGCAGCCGGCTGCGCGACTGGATGACCGCCCTGCAACAGCGCTCGAGCGTCAAGGCGACTGCACATAACATCGAATATCACATCGAAGCACGCCGACAGATGCTGGCGCGGATCGCGATACGCAGTTCAGCTTGACGACACGCGTCGAAGCTGTGTTCAATAACAGCTGCCTTGATGACTTCGTGGGGAAGGATGGGTGCGACCGAAAGGCACCCATGTCATCGACCTGGCTGACAAGGAATCGCCAGATGGTCAGATCCCCCCTGAAACTCGACCCCGTGGAACTCTCGAGGCTGGTCAGCCTCGCCTATGAAGCGCCCTTCCTGCCTTCGGGCTGGCGCGACTTCACCGCCGCCGCTGCCAGCGTGTTGCAGGCCCGGCTCGCGATGATGCATCACATGGACTATGCCGAGCAGGCCAGATCCCTGCATATCGCCGGCGGTATCGACGAGTCCTTCAGCCGGGCCTTCTCGCCCCGCTGGTCCGAAGGCGGCGATGACATCTATCTGCGGGAGATGATCCACCAGCCGGCGGGGGTCATCCGCTTGGGCAGCGATATCGTCGCTCCGGCACTGGCCCACCAGACCGAAATCCACCAGCAACTGGCCAAACCCTGGGATCTCGAATATTTCCTGTTCGCCTCGCTGGGCAGCCGCGATGGCGTCAGCTCGGTGCTGTCGCTGGGGCGCGCAACGGATGACGAGCCCTTCAATGCGGACGATGTCGATCTGCTGGGCAAAGTGCTGCTGCCGCATCTGTGCAGGAGCATCAGTGTGCACGCGAGCCTTGCCGGCATCCGCCAGAACAACGCCTTGCTGGCGCTGATGATCGACACGGCGCCGCTCGGCATCGTGGCCTTCGATGCCACCGGAAAACCGATACTGGTCAGCCAGTCTGCTGCGGATCTCTTTGCGCGTGACGGCGGCCT
>JAHDYN010000093.1 GCA_023383735.1 Gammaproteobacteria bacterium
GGTTGCTACGATGCCTACACCGCGCTGCTCATCGAGCAGGCGGGTTTTGGCTGCGCCTACGTGAGCGGCGCGAGTATCGCCTTCACGCGTCTGGGGCGGCCGGATATCGGCCTCACCACGCTGACGGAAGTGGCCGAGACCGTCGGCAATATCCGCGACCGGGTCTGCCTGCCGCTGATCGTGGATGGCGACAACGGTTTCGGCAATGCCCTGAACGTGCAGCGTACCGTGCGCCTGCTGGAAAAGATGGGTGCCTCGGCCATCCAGCTCGAGGATCAGACACTGCCCAAGCGCTGTGGTCATCTCGACGGCAAGACGCTGATCAGCACCGCGGAGATGCTGGGCAAGCTGCGCGCTGCACAGGATGCGCGTGAGAACCCGGCGACTGCCATCGTCGCCCGTACTGATGCGATCGCGGTCGATGGTTTCGAGGCCGGGCTGGAGCGGGCACATCGCTATGTCGAGGCCGGTGCCGACGTGCTGTTCGTGGAAGCGCTGCGTACACCGGAGCAGATGGCACGCGTGGGCCGCGAACTCGGCGGGCGCGTGGCGCTGCTTGCGAACATGGTCGAAGGGGGCAAGACCCCGTTGTTGTCGATCGGCGAACTCGGCCAGCTCGGCTTCCGGCTGGCGATTTTCCCGGGTGCGATGGTCCGCGTGGTGGGATTTGCCGCCAGCCAGTACCTCGCGACGCTGAAATCCGCGGGCACGACCGGTGGCATGCTCGACCGGATGTTCGATTTTTCCCGGCTCAATGCGACTGTGGGCACCGATGCGATGTTGCAGGCGGGTGAGCAATACGCCGCCGGGCGCATGACGAAGCCATAGGTGTCGGCTGCCGCTCCGGTACCGCCGGGTCAGCCGGCTCCGGTACACTAGCGGCCATACATCGCGACCGGGAACGCCATTGAAAAAGACCACCCGGTTCCGGCAACTGCTGGCCAGCCCGGAACTCGAATTTCTCATCGAAGCCCACAATGGCATCAGTGCCCGGATCGGCGAGGAAGCCGGCTTTCGCGGCATCTGGGCCGGCGGCCTGTGCATGTCGGCGCAATACGGGGTGCGCGACTCCAACGAGGCGAGCTGGACGCAGGTGCTCGAGATGCTCGAGTTCATGGCTGATGCGACCAGCATCCCGATCCTGCTCGACGGTGATACGGGCTACGGCAACTTCAACAACGTGCGTCGCCTGGTGCGCAAGCTGGAGCAGCGCGGTATCGCCGCGGTGTGCATCGAGGACAAGCTCTACCCGAAGACCAACAGCTTCATCGATGGCGACAAGCAGCAGCTTGCCGATGTCGACGAGTTCTGCAGCCGCATCAAGGCCGGCAAGGATGCGCAGGCCGACGACGAGTTCGCGATCATCACGCGGGTCGAGGCATTCATCGCCGGCTGGGGCCTTGACGAAGCGCTGCGGCGCGCCGAGGCCTACCATGCGGCCGGTTCCGATGGCATCCTGATTCACAGCGCGCTCGCCAGTGCGAGCGAAGTGCTGGCCTTCCAGAGAGAGTGGGCCGGTCGTTCGCCGGTGGTCATCGTGCCAACCAAGTACCACGCCACGCCGACTGACGTGTTTCGCGAAGCGGGCTTCTCCATCGCGATCTGGGCCAACCAGTTGTTGCGTGCCGCGGTCGTCGCAATGCAGGAGACAGCGCGCACCATTCAGCGCGAGCAGAACCTGCGCTCGGTCGAAGACCGTATCGCGCCGGTCAAGGAGCTGTTCCGCCTGCAGGGTGCTTCGGAGTTGCAGGAAGCCGAGGAACGCTACCTGCCCAAACGCCAGGCACGCTCGCGTGCGCTGATCCTCGCTGCCTCGCGCGGTTCGGCGCTCGGCGAACTCACCGAGCACCGGCCGAAGACCATGGTGAAGATCCGCGGCCGGCCGCTGCTCTCGCATATCGTTTCGGCCTACAACGCCGCAGGCATCAAGCGCATCAACGTGGTGCGCGGCTACCTGCCCGAGGCCATCGACCTCCCGGCCATCAGCTATGCCGACAATGCCGACTATGCCGATACGAGCGAGCTGGTGTCCCTGGCCTGCGGCCTCGGCAGTGATCCGGATGACTCGATGGACCTCTACGTGTCCTATGGCGACGTGATCTTCAAGCGCTACATCCTCGATGCGCTGGCGGAAACGGAGGACGACTTTGCCATCGTCGTCGATACCGAGTGGCACGAGTCGGTAAACCGGGGGCGGGCGGCCGATTACGTGAGCTGCACGCAGCCGCACTCGCGTCGTGCCTTCTATCAACAGACCTTTCTCGAGCGTGCGGCAGAGGACCTGCCCGAGAACAGCATCCACGGCGAGTGGATGGGCTTCATGAAGATATCGGCGGCTGCGCTGCCGCGATTCCGCGGCATGGTTGCGACATTGGCGGCCGAGCCGGGCAGTCGCAAGGCCAAGCTGCACGAGCTGCTTACGGCGCTGGTGCGCAACGGCGAGCAGGTGCGGGTGATCTACACGACCGGGCACTGGCTGGACATCGACAGTCTGGAAGACGTGGTTGCTGCGGGCAGCTTTGCATGATCGAGGCCGGGCGCTTCGTGGCTGCAGCGGCAGCACGCGGGTTCAGCGTCTACAGCGGCGTACCCTGTTCATACCTGACGCCGTTCATCAATTACACCATCGGTTCGGACCGGCTGCGTTACGTTGCCGCGGCGAATGAGGGGGACGCGGTGGCAATTGCCGCCGGCGCAGAGCTCGGTGGCTGCGGCGGCGTGGCGATGTTCCAGAACTCCGGTCTTGGCAATGCGGTCAATCCGCTGACCTCGCTGACCTGGACCTTCCGCATCCCGATATTGCTGATCGTCACCTGGCGCGGCGAGCCCGGTGGTCATGCCGATGAGCCCCAGCACGAGCTGATGGGGCAGATCACGCCGCGCATGCTGGAGCTGATGGATATTCCCTGGACGCTGTTTCCGGCCAGCGATGCGGCGCTCGAGCCGGCGCTCGATGTCGCGGTCGCCCGCATGCAGACAGAACGGCGGCCCTATGCGCTGGTCATGCGCAAGGGCAGTGTGGCAGACAGCGCGCTCGGCGGCAGGCTTCGCGAGCCCGCGCTGCACGGGCTTGACCTGCCACCGCGCCGGCCGGCAACTGCGCAACGCCACGCCATGCTGGCGGCGATCCGCGCAGCCGATGCCGGGCATGATGTGCTGGTTGCAAGCACCGGCTTCATGGGCCGCGAGCTCTACGCGCTCGGCGATCGTCCCAACCAGCTCTACATGGTCGGTTCGATGGGCTGTGCCGTGAGTCTGGCGCTCGGCATCGCGCTGGCACAGCCGCGCCGGCTGGTGATCGCCATCGACGGCGATGGTGCGGCGCTGATGCGCCTCGGCGCCTTGAGCACCGTGGCCTACCAGCGGCCGGACAAGCTCGTGCACATCGTGATCGACAACGGCCAGCATGAGTCCACTGGCGGCCAGGCCACGGTATCCCCGCATGTGGACTTCTGCGCGATTGCGGCGGCCTGCGGTTATCCATCGGTGGCCAGGGCCAGCGAGCCTGCCGAACTCGAAGCGCTGCTTGCCAGGCCTGCCTCCGGTCCGCTGTTCATTCATGTGCCGGTGCTGCCAGGCGTGCCGGCCAATCTGCCGCGTCCGGTGATAACGCCCGCCGAGGTGGCGGCGCGGCTTCGGCAGCACCTGAGGAACTGAGCCATGCAGCAGCGGCCGACGGAAAACCAGCGCCTGATCCTGCTCAATCCGGGCCCGGTGACGCTGACCGAGCGGGTGCGCAACGCGCTGATGGCCGGCGACTGGTGCCACCGGGAACCCGAGTTTGCCGCGCTGTTGCGCGACATCAACCTGCGGCTGGCGCGGGTGCACGGCAGCCTGGTGCAGGACTACTGCGCCGTGACCCTGGCCGGCTCCGGTACCAGCGCCGTGGAAGCGATGCTGGCAAGTTTTGCGCCTGATCGGCAAACCACGCTGGTCGTCGCCAACGGCGTGTATGGCGAGCGCATGCAGCGCATGCTGGAAGCCCACGGCAAACCCTGCCGGGTGGTTCCGCATGCCTGGACGGCGGCTGTCGATCTGGCGGCGATCGAGACCTGCCTCGAGCGTGATCCGTCCATCACCCATCTGGCCATCGTGCATCACGAGACCACGACCGGGCGGCTGAATGACATCGCAGCGGTCGGACGGCTCTGCCAGGCGCGCGGTGTGACGATGCTGCTGGATGCCGTGAGCAGTTTCGGTGCCGAGCAGATCGATGCGCGGGTCTGGAATCTCGGTGCGCTGGCGGGGACCGCCAACAAGTGTCTGCATGGTGTGCCCGGCCTGTCTTTCGTGCTGGCACGCAACGACCTGTGGGCCGGACCGGCCATGCGCGCGGGCAGCGTCTATCTGGATCTGCACGCCTACTACGCGGCCCAGCACCGCGATGGCTACTCGCCGTTCACGCTGCCCGTGCAGACGGCCTTCGCGCTGCATGAGGCCCTGCTCGAGCATGCGGAGCAGGGCGGGGCCGAACAGCGCCGCGGGCAGTACCTGGCCCGCGCCGGGCGCATACATGCTGCGCTGTCAGTCAGTGGCGTGACAACGCTGCTGCGTCCGGATGAGTACTCCAGCGTCTTGTGGTCGTACCGTTTGCCGGAACACCGCAGTTACGCCGAGCTGCATGCGGCGCTGAAGGCCGATGGCTTCATCATCTATGCCGGGCAGGGCGACCTGGGCCGGCAGATCTTCCGCATCGCGCACATGGGCGACATCCGTGAGGACGATCTGCTTCGCCTGTGCACGGCGCTGACCGGCAATCTGGGTACGCGGCTGTGAGCAGCCCATCCCCGGCGATCGACACGGCGGTGATCCTGGCAGCCGGGCGCGGCACGCGGCTGGCCGGTGAACTCAAGGACTGCCCCAAAGGCTTCCTGCGGCTGGGTGAAAAACCGATCATCGAGGAATCCATCGACCGGCTGCTTGCCGCGGGGATCAGCGATGTCGTCATCGTGACCGGTCACTGTGCCGGCCACTACGAGGCGCTGGCGCAACGCCGTGCCGGGCTGGTGCGCGTGGTGCACAACCCGCGCTATGCCGATTCCGGCAGCATGTATTCGCTCTGGTGCGCGCGCGACCTGGTGCAGGGGCCCTTCCTGCTGCTCGAATCCGACCTGGTCTATGAGCCGCGTGCACTGCGGTGCCTGCTCGACGAGCCGGCCGCTGATGCGGTTCTGCTCTCCGGGCCGACCGGCGCCGGGGACGAGGTCCATGTCGAGCTGCGCGACGGGTATCTGGCCGGCATGTCGAAGCAGGCTGCAGCGCTGGGCGGACCGCCGGCCGGCGAGCTGGTGGGCATCTCGAAGATCTCTGCCGGGCTGTTCCGGCTGATGTGCGCGATTGCCGAGCGCGCCTTCGCCACTTCCCTGCGTTTCGACTACGAGACCGACTGCCTGGTTGCCGCCGGGCGCGAGCGGCCGATTGCCTGCCCGGTGGTTGCCGACCTCGTCTGGGGCGAGATCGACGATCCCTCGCATCTCGCCCGTGTACGGCAGACGGTCTATCCTGAGGTTCTGCGCCGCACCGCCGCCAGCGTTGCAGTGCCCGGCCAATGATTGTATACAGCGAGCAGTTTTCGCTCCCTGCCCAGGATGGCTTCCGCCCATGAAACGCAAACCGGATTTCGCCCTGCTGATGGTCGTGCTGCTCAGTCTGCTGACCGTGGCACCGCAGGCCCAGGCCTATCTGGATCCCAGCACCGGCAGCATGATCCTGTCGGCCATCATCGGCGTATTCGCCACGCTGGCGCTGGCGATCAAGACCTGGTGGTACAAGCTCAAGTCGCTGTTCCGTGGCGGGCACGACCGCAAGCAGGGTGACCCCGGCGACGCGGTCAAGCCGGCCTCCGGAGACGACGGCGCCCGGCGCGGCTGACGGGCCGCAAGCCCCGCGCTCCGATGGCCTTGAGTTTTTTCCGCGACTGGAGCGCTTATCGGGCATTCCGTCGCGTACCGCGGGCTGAACGCCGCATCGTCTTCCTCTCCGAGAGCG
The DNA here is from genome assembly GCA_023383735.1 of Gammaproteobacteria bacterium. GTDB lineage: Bacteria > Pseudomonadota > Gammaproteobacteria > Steroidobacterales > SHZI01. Next base: position 5,989 of record JAHDYN010000093.1, read on the forward strand.
GGCAGGACTGGCATCACTTCGAGCCCGTCATCCGCCACCTCACCGACGTGCTCGGTGAATCCGTGCTCTACGTGTCATCGGATCCGGCTGATCCGGGCCTGCACCAGGCTTCGCCGCTGATCCGGCCCTTCTGCATCGGCACCGGACTCTGGCGTATCTGGTTTTGCCAGTTTCTCGATGCCGATGTGCTGGTCACGCAGATCCTCGATTTCGGCAACCTCGACCTCAAGCGTTCGGTGCATCCGGTCCATGTGGTCTACATGTTCCATTCGCTGATCAGCACGCACATGGCGGACTACGCCAACTCCTTCGACAGCTACGACACCATCCTCTGCGCAGGCCCGCACCAGATGCGCGAGATTCGCCGTCGTGAGGAACTGCACAAACTGCCGGCCAAGCAGTTGATTCCACACGGCTACGGGCGCCTGGAAGAACTGCTGGCCCGGCGGCGCGAGGCACCGCCGGTGGCCACGGATGCCGACATTCACGTGCTGCTTGCGCCCTCCTGGGGCGAGGAAACCATCCTGCCGGTCTGTGGCGACGCGCTTGCCGATGTGCTGATGGCAGCCGGGTTCCGCCTGACACTGCGGCCGCACTACCAGACCCGCTGGAAGATGCCCGAGGTGATCGATCGCATCGTGGCACGGCACGGCGGCAATCCGCGTTTCAGGCTGGTGGAGCAGATGGGCGAGAGCGATTCCCTGCATGACTCGCACGTGATGATCACGGACTGGTCGGGTGCCGGGCAGGACTACGGCATGGGACTGGAGAAACCGGTGCTCTACATCGATGTGCCGCCCAAGGCGCGCAACGATACCTGGCCGGAGCTGGGCATGGAGCCTTTCGAATCACATGTGCGGGCGAAGCTCGGTGCGCTGCTCAGGCCCGACCAGCTCGCAGCGGCACCGGCGCTG
>JAHDYN010000094.1 GCA_023383735.1 Gammaproteobacteria bacterium
CGCCGTTGAGTATGTAGTCGTCGCCTTCACGCCTGGCGTGCGTCCGCATGCCGAGCTTCGGGTTCTGATCCAGGCAAAACAGCTCCGAACCGGCCACGTTCGGCTCGCTCTGTGCGCCTGCGAGCAGATGCAGTTCACCGCGGCACAGCGGGGGCAGCCATTGCTGCTTTTGTTGTTCGGTGCCCGCAGCAAGGATGAACAACGGGTAGCCCATCGTGGCACCAAGCATGTTGGCAATGCCCAGATCCACGGCGGCAATTTCCTCGATGAACAGCGCGCCGTCGATTCCGCCGCGTCCGCTGCCGCCGTACGCCTCGGGAATATGCAAGGCCAGGAAGCCGAGTTCCGCGGCTTTTTGCAGCACGGGACGCACCAGCGCCCAGGTATCCAGATGCGGATCGGCAGACCTGTCTATGCGTTCAACGACCGGCCGGACTTCCTTTTCGGCAAAGTCCCGTGCCGTCTTCTGAATCAGTGTCTGTTCGTCCGTGAGGCTGAAATCGATCATGGCTGAATTCCGGACAGGCTGACTGCGGGGCCGCAGTCTATCGCGGCCGGGCGGACCCTGTACAAAGCATAACGGGTGGTAATGACTGCGGAGCGATAAGCGATTGCGGCACTATCGGCAATCTGCAACGATGGCTTTGGAAAAAAAGTTCAAGAGTTCCGTGACCTGAGCGGGGAAAGCCGAAGCGCGATCAGCGTCAGGTTGCCAGTCCGCATCAGCGGACGGGTTCGCTGCAAAACCACCAGTTGAGGTTTTCGATAATGAGTCTCGCAACCATGAAGGGATATAGCGTCCCGTTTTCTCCCGGCGGTACTGCCCAGATTGTCGGCGGATTGCCATGGAATTTCGGTGTAGACCTCCTGGCGGTCCAGTACCGCACCGATCCCAAGGAAATCGCCAAGATCCTGCCTGAGCCGCTCGAGCTCTCGAAGGAGCAGCCGGATGTGGCCTATGCCTGGTTTGGTGACTGGCAGGGATTGTGGCAGGGCCGCGAAGACATGCTCGGTGTCAACCCGGAACGTTGTCTGTATACCGAATGCCTGCTTGGCGTACGTTGCAGCTACAAGGGGATTGAAGGCCAGCGCGTTGTGTATATCTGGGTGGACAAGGATTTCAGCATGCAGCGCGGCTGGTTCATGGGCTTCCCGAAGAAGATCGGCAAGGTCACGCTTGGTACCACCAACCGCCACCTGCACGCGCTGAATCCGGTGATGCAGCCCTGTGGTCCCGGCTCGTACTATGGCGCCATCTGCGAGCGTGCCGGTGAACGGCTCGTGACCGCTGCCATCCACGTCAAGAAGAAGATCACGCCTGCCGAGCTGCCGAAGCCGTTCGGCACCGACCTCTTCCATACCATCCACTTCCCGAGTGCCGATGTGGACAACCCGGGCAAGCCGCTGGTACACCAGCTGGTGCAGACCGTCAGCTCCAACATCAAGTTCGGCGAGATCTGGGCAGGCGAGGGCGAACTGAAGTACCACCCGTCGATGTTTGACGAGCACACCGCGATCGCGCCGAAGGAAATCCTTGGTGCCTACATCATTCCGGTCGGTTTCCGTATCGACGGTACCAAGCTCCTGCATACTTATACCTGAGCAATCCGGAGCCCGCAGACTTAGGAGTTGCCATGCCACACCCCTGGAAATCGATGCGTGACTGGATCGCGGATGAGGAAAAGCGCGGTCATGTCGTGCGGTTTGACGTGCCGATAAAGGCTGGTGACCCCAATTCGATCGTGCCTGCGGTACCGGATCAGGTCAGGGAAGAGGGCTTGCGCGTCTTCAACAACCCCGGTGCAAGCGGGAAGGCCATGGAAACGGAATTGCGGGCCGCCTGCCGCTATCTGCATTCATTGCCGAACAACCCGATCGGCGTCATCGAAAAGCCGGTGAACAACCTGCCGGATGTTCCCGTCGTCATCAATCCATGGGCCTCGCGTGACCGCATCCTGCACATGTGCGGGGTCAAGTCCAAGGAAGAACTTGCCCAGAAGGTCAAGACCCTCAAGACGAATCTGATTACGCCGAAGAAGATTCCGCGCAGCAAGGCACCCTGCAAGGAAGTGGTGATTACCGAGAAGGACGTCAACTTCTACGAACAGTGCCCGCGCAACTGGGTTGAATTCGAGACCGTACCCTGGAGTCCCTGCGGCGGCGGCCAGTTCATCATCTTTGATCCCGACACGCAGACCCATGACCTCGGAATCTGGCGTGGTGGTTTCTTCGAGTGGGACAATGGCGATCCGGACAAGCCCTTCCCCGAAGATCGCCGAAAGCGCGATATGTGCGTGGCGATGATTTACGACGGGCAGATCGCCAGCGATGGCGGTACCTATTTCCGCGACCGGTTCCGCAAACTGAACAAGCCGATGCCGGCAGCCTATGCGATGGGCAATGAGCCGGGCATTCCGGCGATCTCGGCCATCCGCAGCGGCCTGGTCTGGCCGAAGGACGGTGTCGATGAGTACGCTGTCGTCGGCGGTTTCAACGGCGAGGCAGTCGAGGTCGTGGAGTCGGAAACGATTCCGGGGCTGATGGTGCCGGCACATGCCGAGTACATTCTCGAGGGCGAGTTCCTTCCCGAAGATTACCTGGTGCCGAAATACGCAGAGGGGGTCTATCAGGGTCATCTGCTCGGCAACCACGAGATGCCGGTGTTCCGCGTCAAGTGCATCACCCACCGCAAGAAGCCGATGTGGATGACGACCTGGTCGGCCAGCGGTTTCAATCACGAGGGGCCGCACACGGCATTTGCCGACCTGTTCTTCGAGGTCGAGGCGCTCAACTATCTGCGTGCCAACGACCACAAGGTCAAGGATGTGGTGTCCTATGATCTGGAGACCATCATCGTGCAGACCACCGTTGATGGCATCGAGAAGACGCCACACTACGGCAAGCAGGTGCTGAGCGCGCTGTATGCCTGTCCGCATGGCTACATCGGTAACGGCAGCAAGTACTACATCGCCGTGGGTCCGGATATCGATCCCTACAATCTGCGCGACGTGCTCTGGGCGCTTGGTACGCGGGCGCAGCCGGTCTCCGATACGATCGTCATCAAGGAAGGCCTGTGCGCCTGGGGCGATCCCTCGGGTTTGCCGGGGCCGCTCGGCTGGCGCACCTACGGACAGCAGGTGTTCATCGATGCCCTGATCAAGGTCCCGGAGCGGCGCACCGAGTGGGAGCCACGTACCGAGCCGCGTGTCTGGGAAACGGAAGCCATTGAACGCATCCGTCGCCTGATCGAAAAGAAGAAACGCTAGGACGCATTCCGGCTGACAGCACCCGTCGCCCTGTCGTCGATCAGGCCGGCGGGCGCCCGAGGCGACCGGGCAGGGTTACCGTGAACGCGGCGCCTGTGCCGGGGTTGTTTGTCACCTCAACCGAAGCGCCGATCAGGCGCGCCGATTTCCTGACGATCGGCAGCCCCATCCCTGTACCCGGGCGGTCGCCCACATTGGATGCACGGAAGAACGGCGAGAAGAGTTCAGCCAGTTCTTCCTCCGGCACACCGATGCCCTGATCCGCGACGATGAACACCGGCGTGTCCAGCCGGGTGCTGAGGGTGACGCTGATGGTCGTGCCGGCAGGCGCATACTTGGCGGCGTTCTGCAGCAAATTGACGATGATGTAGCGCAGGTGCTGGGCATCCGTCTGCATGGCATAACGTTCTGTATCGCTTGAAAAAGTCACTTCATGGGCCTGGCCATCGTGCTGGCCGAACCACTGCACTGCGTCCCCGAGAGAGCTGACCAGATCCAGGTGCTCGGCACGATAGCTGCCGCCGTCCGGGTAATACTTGCCGAATTTTCCGAATGCCATGAGTTTTGAAACCGTGGAGCCAGCTGCTTGCGTGTAGCATAAATAAAAATTATGCTGGAATCGATATAGATCCTGTATTGATCATGCGAGAAGAGATGTGAATCTGCGTCGTTTGCGACACTTCCTTGCGGTCTATGAACACGGCAGCCTGGGCCGGGCCGCGGAAGGGCTGCACCTCACCCAGCCGGCCCTGAGCAAGAGCGTCCAGCAGCTTGAGTCGAGTCTCGACGTCAAGCTCTTCGACCGGACGCCTGCCGGTGTCGTGCCGACGATTTTTGGCGATACGCTGTCCATGCACGCCAAGGTCATCGAATCCGAAATCCGTAATGCAGAGCGGGAAATCGCCACGCTGCGGGGCGGGACGAAGGGTGAAATCACGGTCGGCGTTACCCCCAGTATTGCGGCCAATATCATGCCCAATACCGTCCTCAAGCTGCACGCCGAGAAGCCCGGTATCCGCGTGCGCATCGTGGAGGGCTTGCTGGAGGCGCATATTCCCACCTTGAGGCGGGGCGAGCTTGATCTGGTGGTGGCGAGCTGGTCGCGTGGCATGCATGCTGATCTGGCGACGGAAATCCTGATGCGCGATCGCGTTCTGGTCTGGGCGGGTGCAGGCCACCCGCTGGCTGGCAAGAAGGTTCCGGTCGATGCGCTGGTGCCCTATCCGTGGGTGATGCCGCCATCCACACAGTTCTGGATGACCGTGCTGGACAGGCATTTCGTGACCGCCGGCCTTTCTCCGCCATCGGCGGATGTCGTTACCAACTCGGCAGCCTTCATCAAGGAGATGCTGCTCGAGAATCGCCACCTGAGCTTTCTGCCCGAGCAGTTGCTGAAGCGCCAGGCCAGGCAGGGAAGGATGGTTCCCGTGCAGGTGGAGGGTTTGTCGGTGGATATAGACGTGAGTGTCTGCTATCGGGACAGGACCGCGCATCCTGCGGCCTTCAATGCATTCATGACGATGCTCAAGACCGTCTGCCGGCAGGGCTAGCCTGCATCAGCCCGACGATTGCGCATTTGTCAGCCTGCTCCAGTTCTGCAGCAGGTGCTCTGCGGAGCGCAGCGCAAGCGCGTGGATGGTGAACGTGGGACCGCTGGCGCCGCAGCCGGGAAAAAGCCCGCCACCGGCAACCAGAACGTTTGCCACATCGTGGAGTTTCCCGTAGCTGTCGGTCACGGATTGGGCCGGATCCTCGCCCATTCGCGTGCCGCCGAGCTGGTGGGCGGCAACCATGGGCGAATGCCAGATCTCCCGTGCGCCTGCGGCCTGCATCAGGGCGTGGCCGTCTGTGATCGCCAGCTTCCATAGTGCGAGGCTGTTGGCCGAGAACGTGTTGACGAGGCGGGCAAGCGGCACGCCGAAGCGATCGCGTTGGTCGCTGAGTTCCACCCGGTTGTCGCGCTCGAATACCGTCTCGGCAACGGCACTCATGGTTCCGAGGTGGCGAGCGGCGCTTTGCAGGAACTTGTGCAGCGCGGCGCCAAACAGGTCGGGCCGGGTCACGGCGATGCCGAGCAGGTCGTTCGGTTTGAGGGCGGGACCGAGGCCCCAGGTGTAATTGCCGTAAGGGCCATCCGGGCGGTTCCCCGGCGATACGCTGTCGCCATACAGTGGGGGCAGGCTTGTACCGAGGTGGTTCTGCAGATCGTCCTCGAACAGGCCATACAGGTTCGCGATCACGTGGTAGCCGAAGTAGCGGCCCACAAGGCGGCTTGAGTTTCCGAGGCCATGCGGATGAACGGTCGTGGCTGAATTCAGCAATAGCCGGGCGTTCTGTATTGCGCCTCCCGCCAGTATCACCACCTGTGCCCGCAGCGATCCCGGTTGCTCGTTTGCCGCCACATACTCGATCCCGGTGGCACGGCCATCCCGGTCGCTCAACACGCGCCTCACGCTGGAATCAGCATGAAAGCTGGCGCCTGCGGTCCGCGCCCGCGGCAGGTACGTGACCAGGGGATTGGCCAGCGCCCCCGTCGGACAACCGGCATCGCACCAGCCATCCCACAGGCAGGCGGGCCGGCCACCGTAGGCAATCGTGTTGATCGCCGCACTGCCTGGCCGAACCCGGCGCTGCATCCGTTCAAACCCCCTCGCCAGCTGCCGGGCCTGCGGGAAGACCGGCAGCGGCGGCATCGCATAGGGTCGGCGGTCCGGTCGTCCGGCTTCCTGCTGCACATCGCCGCACAAGCCGACCTCATCCTGTATTCGGTCGTAGTAGGGGCGGAGGTCTTCGTAACGCAGCGGCCAGTCGGCGCCCTGGGCATGCAGGCTGTACGTGCGCAGCTCATCCGGAAGGATGCGCGGCCAGCCGGCATAGTGATGAAGGGCCGCGCCTCCAAACCCCCAGCCGCCGGTAAATCCGGTGCCGAGCGGGTCCTTGCCGCCTTGCTGCGTCAACGGGCCGCCCCACTTCAGACGACGCGACCAGATCTGCGAACTGACCAGGTCGGTGAGTTGCCAGGCCGGCCCTGCTTCGATGACGACTACATCCTTGCCGGCCGCTGCCAGCGTGGCAGCGCAGAGGCAACCGGCCGGGCCGGCACCGACGATGACGATTTCGGTTTCTTCCGGCATTGCGTCGGTATTTGTCATGCGTTCTCGCAGAGGAGGCGTTTTGCAGCCGGATGTTGGATGAGAGAGGCTAGTGTATTCTCGGGCGGAGTGACAACGGCCTCTTGAGGTCCGGGTACATGAACGCAGTGTTCGTTCCGGAACGGAGGGTAACGATGCGGATTCTGGTGGTAGGCGCGACCGGCATGCTGGGCCAACCAGTCGTACGCCGCTTGCTTGCCGACGGATATCAGGTCCGGGCCCTGGCGCGGAATGTCGCAGCGGCAAGGACCCTCCTTGGTACACAGGTCGAAATCGTCGCTGGTGATGTGCTGCAGCCCGATTCCCTGCTGTCGGCGATGGCACAGTGTGATGTGGTCTATGCAAGCCTGCGTGGTGGCGACAGCCTGGCGAGCTGCGACCGTGTCGAGCGGGGCGGCATGCAGAATATCGCGACGGCAGCCTTGCGCAGCGGAGTGCGTCGGCTCGCCTGCCTCAGCGGATCCGGG
>JAHDYN010000095.1 GCA_023383735.1 Gammaproteobacteria bacterium
TCAACATGCCCAAGGACAAGGTCGAGAGCGCGATCAAGCGCGCATCCGGCAAGGACGTCACCAACTACGAAGAAGTCATCTATGAGGGTTATGCACCGCACGGCGTGGCTGTGCTGGTGCAGACCGCAACCGACAATCCGACGCGGACGGTCGGCAACATTCGCAACCTGTTCAACAAGAACGGCGGCAATCTCGGCACATCGGGGAGCGTCGCCTTCATGTTCCGCCGCATGGGCGTGTTCCGTCTGGATCCCGCCGGCGTCGACCAGGACGATCTGGAGCTGTACCTGATCGACCACGGCCTGGATGAGATGGGCGAGGGCAGCGGCGAGAAAGACGAGCCGCAGCTGGTGATCCGCTGCAACTTCGCCGATTTCGGCCAGCTGCAGAAGGGGCTCGAAGACCGCAATCTCGTGCCGCTGTCCGCCGAGCAGGAATACATCTGCACGACGCCCACCGAACTCCCGGAAGACCAGGCGCGGGAAGTACTCGAGTTCATCGACAAGCTCGAGCAGGATGAAGACGTGCAGAAGGTCTTTCATACGCTGCTGTAGCGTAGTTTGTCCGCCGAGACCCGCCGTTTTCCGGCCCGCGCTTGTGCGAATATGCAGATCCAGCCATTCAGCGTGCAGTTCGAGCCAACTGCACGACCGCCGACCGGCACTGCGGCTAACCCTTATGGGAAATAGTCCTTATCTCAAATAGATTCACCCGCCTGTTTACGTAGAATGGGGCGGCTGGCGCATCAGACTCAGTCAAAAGGGGAACGGATCATGGGGGCATTGGGACCCGAAGGACTGAACGTTATAGGGCCAATGGGGCCGGAGGGGCTGGATGCTTTCCTCCGCGCCGTCATCGCCGGAGCCCTGGTGGTGGTTTTCGGTGCTGTTTATGCCGCCTGTTTTGCGTTCGGACGCCTGTTCAGCAGTGTCATCCTGATGCGGGTTGCCTATGGCTGCTTTGCCCTGCTGATGGTTACCGTCTATGTGCTGTCGATTTCGCTGCAGCTTGACGGTACCTGGAACGTGCTGATGGTACTTCTGTTGGTCGCCTATTTCGTTGCACCGCGCATGATCTGGCGACTGACTGCGGCAACACATGAATAAGAAACGATGACTTTGGTATCTACGGGCCTTGCGGCCGGAAGGAGAGCAATATCATGAGTAATGTGCCCTGGTGGGCGAGTGAGGACTTTTGGCGCAAGACAGCGATCTGGGTGACCGCTGGCATGGCCGTCGTCCTCATCGTGCTGACCTTCGATACGGTCAAGGTGATCACTGCCGGTCATTCGCGCGTACCGGCCTATGAGGTGATCAACAAGCGCATCTATTACCGCATGAACACCAAGCGCGAGTTCCAGGAGCCGATCATCGGCGCCGATGCCCCGCTGTTTGGCAAAATGCTGACGCCAGAAGAAGCCAAGGCCATGGTCAGCCACGGCAAGATGACGGTGCAGGCCAGGAACTGCGGTGGCTGCCATACCCTGCTGGGCAACGGCTCCTACTATGCGCCTGACCTCACCAAGTCCTGGCTCGATCCGTCCTGGGCCGGTGAAAGCGCCCGCGAGATGCTGATGGTCAAGTTCCTGATGGACCCGACCACCAATGCCCGCGGTTTCGGCGGCCAGCGCCGCATGCCGAACCTCCATCTCACTGAAGAAGAGGCCAAGGCAGTGGTGGCATTCCTCAAATGGATGTCCGCCATCGATACCTCCGGATTCCCGAGAAACTTTACGCCCATTGCGCAGGAGGGCGATCTATGAGTACCGCCAAGATCACCGGCATCGCTGCCCTCGATGGAGGCCAGCGGCTCGCCGTCAAGTATTTTGCAGTTGCCGTCGTGCTGTTCGGTGCGCAGATCCTGTTTGGATTGCTGGCCGGTTTCCAGTACCTGAATCCGGACTTTCTCTATGGCGTGATGGACTTCAGCGTCAACCGCACGGTGCACGTCAATGCCATGATCGTGTGGATGCTGTTCGGTTTCATGGGCAGCATCTACTGGCTGATCGAGGAAGAGGCGGGTATAGAGCTCGTTGGTCTGAAGCTGGGTAATCTCGGTTTCTGGCTGTTCACGGCAGCAGTTGCCGTGGTCGTGGTGGTCTTTCTGCTCATTCAGACGGGTGCAGGCACCATCGAGAGCATCTGGTTCATCAACGAGGGCCGTGAATACATCGAAGCGCCGCGCTGGGCGGACATCGGCATCGTGATCTGCGTGCTGATCTTCTTCTACAACGTGGCGGCGACCTTCATGAAGGGTCGCTGGAGCGGCATCGCCGGCGTTCTCGTGCTCGACCTGGTCGCTGTTGCCGGCATGTATCTCACCGGCATGTTCTACAGCCCCAACCTGACCATGGACCAGTTCTGGTGGTGGTGGGTCATTCACCTCTGGGTCGAGGCGACCTGGGAAGTGCTGGTCGGCTGCATCATGGCCTGGGGCCTGATCAAGACGCTCGGCGCGCGCCGCAAGATCGTGACCACCTGGCTGTATATCGAGGTCGCGCTGATGCTCGGCTCCGGCATTCTCGGCCTCGGTCATCACTACTTCTGGATCGGCACGCCCGAGTACTGGCTGACCGTCGGCGGCTTCTTCTCGGCGCTCGAGCCGGTGCCGCTGGTCGCGATGGTCGTGCATGCGGTCTATGACTCCGGCGTGCACCGCTTCAAGAGCCCGAACCATCCGGCACTGGCCTGGCTGATCGCCCACGCCTTCGGCAACTTCTTCGGTGCCGGTGTCTGGGGCTTCATGCACACCCTGCCGCAGGTAAACGTGTATACACACGGCACGCAATGGTCTGCATCGCACGGACATTTCGCCTTCTTCGGCGCCTACGCGACGATGAACATCGCGGTGTTCTACCTTGCAGCCCAGAAGTGGCGTGGCAACGTCAACTTCGGCGGCGGCCTGGTCGACAACGGCTGGAAGTGGAAGTGGGCGCTTGGTCTGCTCAACGGTGGCGTGGTCGGCATGACCATGGCGCTCCTGGTCTCCGGCTATGACCAGGTGTTCATCGAGCGAGCGCTGGAAGGCGCCACCTGGGCCGGCTTCTTCAAGGCCCAGCACAACGTCTGGTACCTGCAGGGTATGTGGTGGCGCCAGCTGTTCGGCTACATGACAGCAGCCGGCTTCTTCATCCTGGTGTGGGATCTCATGACCATCGGTGTACGCGAGACGCGCCCGGCGGTATTTCCCACCGAAGTAGCAGAACACGCTGCCTAACGAAATCCTGAAGGAGACATGACGTGAAATCGACAATCATCATCGCGACGGCAGTGGCTGCGCTCGGTCTGAGCCTGGGTGCATCGGCGGCGGATCAGAATGCCGCCCAAAAGGCCAAGACGCTTTGCGCCGGCTGCCACGGCCCGAACGGCATCAGCGTCAATCCGCTGTGGCCGAATCTTGCCGGCCAGAAGGCCGCCTATGCGGAGAAGGCAATGCGCGACTACAAGAGTGGCTTGCGCAGCGAGCCCTCGATGTCGGCGATTGCCGCGACGCTTGACGAGTCGGAACTCGCCGGACTGGCGGCGTATTACGCCGCCCTGCCGCCCGGGGGCTGATGCGTTTTGCCTGATGTGCGGGGCTGGATCCTCAGGGATCCAGCCCCGTTTTCTTTTGCGGTATCAGCCCCGCAGCCGATCGTAGATTTCCGGCGTAATCATGCCGAAGCGCGCGTTGCGCGCACGCTGTTCCATCGCTGCGCGCAGGCCGTTCCGGCTCTGTGCCGGTTCCTTTTCAAAGCGCTCCTGCGCGGCCAGCGTCCACATCACGTTCAGTTCCTTGTTCTCCCAGACCGGCGCATAGGGGTCCGTTTCGTGTGACAGCGGCAGAGTCGGGTGCTCCTGGCTCTCGACGTAGTGGAAGGCATCGGCCACCGGTTTGCCCCAGGATTTCTCGAAGATGCCGTAGGCCGGGTCGTTGGCATGCAGGACATGCTTGTACTTGTAGATGGCGTTGGTGACGATGTCGATCTCGCTCTGTGTTTCGAGCTTGCGCCCCGGCTTGTAGTAGTGCTCGATCCAGACATCGAGATAGGCTGCCGCTGCCTCGTTGAACAGCGCCGTATCGATCTCGCCGTACTGGCAATGCAGCAGATACGGTGAGGCTGTCGTCATCACCCACTCGATTTTGTTCTCGCCGATGTCCAGTGCCTTCCGGTACTTCTCCCAGACCGGTATCAGCGGGCTGTAGTCGATGTCGGGATGGGTCGGCGCGATATCCAGCAGCGCGATGGTCTGCCTGCCGTTGCCGCCGAGCTGGAACATGTAAAAGGGCACGTCCCAGGCCGGGTCGGGCACGGTCAGGATCACGTTGCCCTGCAGCTTCTGGCGTATGCCGTACTCCTCGAGAATGATCGAGGCGAGTTTTTCCGCACGGCGAAAGTCCGAACTCAGGTAGGTATCGCGGCCGTTCTGGCGGCGGTTGGAAAAGAACTGCTGATAGTCGTCTTCGCGAATAAAGTCCCCGAACTTGTCCATGAACATCTTCAGGGGACCCTTCATCTTTGCCGCCAGATGATCCATTGTTCTCACCGCTGCCTGTAGCTGAATAGTTGTATTGAAAATTGTACAAGAGCTGGCAACGGTATCCCGACTGCCGAGATCCGTAGTTTCCGCAGTGCCATGGCTCCGGTGCGTGTCCGCGTCAGGGCAGGCCCGCCAGCGCTGCGCGGATATCCCGGCTGTCGGGTGCCATGGACAGGGCGGTTTGCAGCGCCTCGCGTGCCGCTTCGGTTTCACCCAGATCCCGATGGGTGCGGCCGATATACAGCCAGGTTTCCGCCTCACCCCAGACCGGTAGCGAGGAGCCCGGCGGGCGGCTTGCAGCGAACAGCTCGGCAGCGCGCCGCAACTTGATGACTGCACGCTTCTTGTTGCCACCAACCATGGCTGGCGTTTCGTAGTCGCTGACGCCGTCCTGGAAGACCACCCAGGCGTTGTCCGGTGCCTGTTCGACGGCGATGGCGATCTGCCGGCCCGCTTCAAGCCCCCGCCACGCTGCCGAGAGAAAATGGTATCGAGAGCTTGCGCCATAACAGGAGCCGAGCAGGGCGCGGGCCTGTGCGTTATCGGCACGGCGCTCGAGCAGGGGCTTGAGTCCGGTGATGCAGTCTTCGAGAAAGCCGCGTGCCAGGGCCTTGTTGTCGGCAACCAGCAGCGACTGGCGAAGTCGGGCATAAGCGGCGAGATAGATGGCGAGGTCGCGTGTCGCGTCGTCCTCCCCGGCGGTATCCCCGATGTTCATTATCGCAATGCGAATCGAGTCGATTGCCTGTGTGTTGCCCGCGTTGTAGCTGTGCTCGATGTTGTCGCGGAGACTGGCCAGCCGCGGGTCAGCGATGGGCATGCCCGTTGCGGTTTGCATGAGCAGTGCGAATGCCAGCAGTGCAGCGAAACCCTGGCGACAGGCCGCGTTGCTCATGCAGTCGGCGGCCGGTTGCGCAATGCGCGCTTGAGCAGCCTGGCGAGGGATTCGGCGAGAGCGGCATCTTCTTCCGGCAGGCCGCGCACCGACAGATAGACCCGGCTGGTGATGGGTATCTCCGTCCACTGCTCCGGAGCGCCCGGCGGACTGCGCCTTGGATTGAGTGTGGGCCGCAGCTCGAGTTCGCGCAGCAGGTGGCCGAGTTCTGCGTGGTCCTCGCCATTCGCAGCCGCGGGTGCGGCCACAGCGCCCGCCTCTGCAGCCGGGATCGCGGCAGGCGTGCCGGCAGTTGCCGGGGTGGGCATTCCCTGCAGTACCGGCAGGCGTGGATGCGTATCCTCATGCAGCGGTGCCGCCGGGGGGGCGGGCATGCGCTCACCGCCAAAGCGCTGCCGGATCGATGCATCGGCGAGGCCGTAACTGCGCCGGTCGCCACCTGCCGGCGCCGCCGGGCTGGCAGGCCCAACCGCCGGTGCGGCGCCAATGGTATCGGCGGGCGCAGGGCCTGGTGATGCCGGCCCGGCTGTCTGAGGCGTCGGTTGTTCGGCAAAGAGTTGCTCGATTTCGGCACTGGGTAGTCCGCGATCCAGGATGTCCCTGATACCTTGTGCATCCAGTGCCGACAGGGCCCGGCCGATTTCCGCGAGGGTTGCGGTCAGCAGCTGTCCGCTGGCCTGCAAGCCCCTGACTCCCTTGATGAAAAGGAGTCTGGACAGGCACTCGTCGGGGTACCGCGTATGCGGGCCGCGACGCCCGACCTTGGGCAGCAGGCCCGACTGGATGTAATAAACGATGGTGCGCCGGTCAAAGCCCGTCAGTTCAACCAGCTCGGAAAGCGCGTAGCTGCGGGGTGTGGACATGCCTGGAACCTATTGCACCGTCTATACAGTGCCAATATATACCAGAGCCGCAGGCTGAAGTGTCAATATGCTGCCGATAGTTCCCGGAGTGACCCGTGTTTCCGATCAGTGACGAGAACCCGCATTTCCTCACGCCGTGGACGACGATCGGGCTGATCGCCCTGAATATCCTCGCCTGGGTTCTCGTGCAGGGTCTCGGCACCGAGCCGAAGCTCGGGGCCTCCGTCTGTACCCTCGGCCTGGTACCCGGCGAGCTGCTGCAGACGCTTGCTGCGGGCACGCGCTTCGAGATCGGACCGGGGATGCTGTGCGTGCTTACCGATACACCGAACTGGGCCAGCGTCCTGTCGCACATGTTCCTGCACGGCGGCTGGCTGCACATCATCGGCAACCTGTGGTTCCTCTGGATCTTCGGCACCAATGTCGAAGACTCGATGGGGCACGCACGCTTTCTGGTTTTCTACCTGCTCTGCGGCCTGGCGGCGGCTGCCCTGCAGATCTTTGCCGATCCGCGCTCCGGTATCCCGATGGTGGGCGCATCCGGCGCAATCGGCGGCGTGATGGGCGCCTATGTGCTGCTCTACCCGAAGGTGCAGGTGAA
>JAHDYN010000096.1:0-992 GCA_023383735.1 Gammaproteobacteria bacterium
TGCTCGACCGCGACCGGGACGGGGCGGGACGGATCGTGGCGGCGCTGCAGGCGGCTCTCGACAAGGTGGGCCTCTGTGACCGCTGCCGGATGTTTGCCGAGGCCGAGCTGTGCATGATCTGTGGGGATGCGCGGCGCGATCATGGCCTCGTGTGCGTGGTGGAAACACCGGCCGATGTCGTGGCCATCGAGGAGTCAGGCAGCTATCGCGGCCGTTATTTCGTGCTGATGGGGCGGCTCTCGCCGCTCGACGGCATCGGTCCGGCTGAACTCGGCATTCCGCTGCTTGAACAGCAGCTGGTCGATGGCGCGACGCGAGAGCTGATACTCGCGACAAGCGCCACGGTGGAAGGCGAGGCGACGGCCGGTTATCTCGCCGGCATTGCGCGGGATCGCGGAGTCCGGGCCACGCGCATCGCTCACGGTGTGCCGATGGGCGGTGAACTCGAGTACGTGGATGCAGGCACCCTGTCGCACGCCATCGCAGCGCGTACGCATATCGGTGCCGATCAGTAGGCCTGTCCCGCTGCCTGGCCGGCCAGGTTCATGAGTCGCCGATAGCTTTCATGACGACGCGCGTCGATGAGGCCGTTTCCGACAGCGGCCTCGACGGCGCAATCCGGCTCCCGCAGATGGCTGCAGTCTGCAAAGCGGCAGTCGCGTCCGGTCGTGCCGATTTCGGCAAAGCCATGGGCGATATCGCGCAGGTCCGGTATGGCCGGCACGAAGTCCCGCACCCCCGGTGTATCGATCAGCCGCCCGCCACCCTCCAGGGTGTACATGATCGACGCGGTGGTGGTGTGCCGGCCTTCGTCGGTGGCTGCCGACAGGCGGCCGGTGGCCGTGTCCGAGCCGGGCACCAGGCGGTTCAGGAGCGAGGACTTGCCCACGCCGGACTGGCCGACGAGGAGGCCGATGCCCTGGTCCAGCCAGCTCTGCAGCGCCTCCAGCCCGAAGCAGGTCGCTGCCGAGACCGGAAACAGGGGATAGCCG
>JAHDYN010000096.1:1002-6870 GCA_023383735.1 Gammaproteobacteria bacterium
CCTCGGGGAGTGGTGCGAGATCGGCCATGTTCCACGCGATGGCGGACTCGGCCCCCATCAGGCGTGCCGCACACAGGTAGCGATCGGTGATGAACAGGTCGGGAGCCGGCAGTGCAGCCATGACCACGACCAGATGACTGATGTTGGCGGCAATGGTCTCGGCCTTGCTGCCACGGGCGGGTTGGCGGCTGAGCTGGTTCTTTCGCGGGACAATTCCGCTGACGACGACCGGGTCGTTTGGCGAATAGGCCTGCCAGTGCACCGTATCGCCGCAGCAGACCTGCAGGTGTCGCCCCCTGAGCACGTACGGCAATGTGCTGCCTTCGGCTGTTTCGAGAACGCCGCGCCGGCCGTGGGCGGCGATCACGAGGCCGGCTTTGCTAGAATCCCGCGCGGCGTCAGTTGCCATAGTGTTTTCGCGAGGATCCTGGCTGATGAGTGCGCAGATGCACAGACTGATCTGGGTCGATCTGGAGATGACCGGGCTCGATTGCCTGAACGATTCTATCATCGAGATCGCGACCGTCGTCACCGATGCCGATCTGTGCGTCATCGCCGAGGGGCCGGTGCTGGCGATTCACCAGAGCGACGCCGTGCTGGCCCGCATGGATGAGTGGAATACCCGCCAGCACGGCAGGTCCGGCCTGACCGACAGGGTGCGTACCAGTACGGTCACGGCTGCAGAGGCCGAACGGCAGACGCTGGCGTTTCTCGCGCAGCACCTGGCGCCCGGCCTGTCGCCGATGTGCGGCAACAGCATTTGCCAGGATCGCCGTTTCATGGCGCGCGAGATGCCCGCGCTCGAGGCGTTTTTTCATTACCGCAACCTGGATGTCTCAACGCTGAAGATCCTGGCCGGCTTGTGGGCGCCGGCAGTGCTGGAAGGCGTCGTGAAGAACACTGCGCATCTGGCGCTTGCCGACATACACGATTCGATTGCCGAGCTGCGGCACTATCGGGCGCAGCTGCTGAAGGTGCCGGCCGGTACAGGCTAGCGCGCGGGAGGCGGGCGTCGCTCAGGCCGCTTGCTCAGGACGCCGAGACAAACAGGCCGACGATGCAGCCCAGGCTCGCGACCCAGACCAGCGAGCGCAGCGTCGGGCGGTCGGCGATATAGAAGATCCCGTAGAGGATGCGCGCAAGCACGTAGCCGAGCGCCAGCATGTCGATGGTGGGCTGTGCGGCACCGGCCAGATGCGCGATGATCACCCCGGCCGCGAAGGCCGGAAAGCTCTCATAGGAGTTCGCCTGCGCCCAGTTGGCCCGCTGGCGCCAGCCATCGAGTCTGGCGAGATAGTCCCGCGGCCGGGCATTGTCGAAAGCCTTCGCCCCGGCTTTTGCCGCACCTGCCCAGACGATGGGCAGAAGCATCGCGACGAACACGCACCAGTATGCTGTGGTCATTGCCGGACTCCCTTGGCCTGTGCAGATACGGACAACGCGCTATACGGTTTTTCCGGCCAGAAAAAGCCAGGTCTCGATGACCGTGTCCGGGTTCAGTGAAACGCTGCTGATGCCTTCGGAGATCAGCCAGCGGGCAAAGTCCGGGTGATCGGAAGGGCCCTGCCCGCAGATGCCGATGTACTTGCCTTCCTGCTTGCAGGCATCGATGGCCATCTTGATCAGTTTCCGGACCGCTTCGTCCCGTTCATCGAACAGATCGGCGATCAGGCCCGAATCGCGATCCAGCCCCAGCGTCAGCTGGGTGAGGTCGTTCGAGCCGATCGACATGCCGTCGAAGTACTGCAGGTACTGGTGTGCCAGCAGCGCATTGGTCGGCAACTCGCACATCATGATCAGGCGCAGGCCGTTCTCACCGCGCCGCAGCCCGTTGTCGGCCAGCAGTTCCGTGACGCGCCTGGCCTCATCGACGCTGCGCACGAAGGGCACCATCACCTCGACATTGGTCAGGCCCATGTCATTGCGTACCCGGCGCAGGGCGCGGCATTCAAGTTCAAAGCAGGGCTTGAAGCTGTCGGATACATAACGTGAAGCGCCGCGAAAACCGAGCATCGGGTTTTCCTCGTGCGGCTCGTACTGCTTGCCGCCGATCAGATTTGCGTATTCGTTGGACTTGAAATCAGACAGGCGGACGATCACCGGGTTGGGCGCAAAGGCCGCGGCGATGGTGCTGATGCCTTCGGTCAGGCGGGATACGAAGTACTCAACCGGATCGGCGTAGCCTGCCGCGTGTTCGCGGACCACTTCCTTGAGGTCGGGCGGCAGGCGCGCGAAATCGAGAATCGCCTTCGGGTGCACGCCGATCATGCGGTTGACGATGAACTCGAGGCGCGCCAGGCCGATGCCGTGGTTGGGCAGGCTGGCGAAATCGAAGGCACAGTCCGGATTGCCGACGTTCATCATGATCTTGACCGGCAGCGGCGGCAGGTTGGCGAGTTCGATCTTTTGCTGCTCGTAGTCGAGGATGCCGTCGTAGACCAGGCCCTCGTCGCCTTCGGCGCAGGATACGGTCACCGGCGTCCCGTCCTCGATCAGCCGGGTGGCATCGCCGCAGCCGACCACGGCCGGTATGCCGAGTTCGCGGGCAATGATTGCAGCATGACAGGTGCGTCCCCCGCGATTGGTGACGATGGCCGAGGCGCGTTTCATCACCGGTTCCCAGTCCGGGTCGGTCATGTCGGCGACGAGTACATCGCCGTCGCGCACCAGGCCCATCTCGGCGGTGCTTGCGATGATGCGTGCCGGCCCGGCACCGATGCGCTGGCCGATGCTGCGACCACGGGCCAGCACTTTGGAATTGCCCTTGAGGCGGTAGCGCAGCAGCGTATTCCCGGTGCGACTCTGCACGGTTTCCGGCCGGGCCTGCAGCAGATAGATCTGACCGTCGCGCCCGTCCTTGCCCCACTCGATGTCCATCGGGCAGTTGTAGTGCGACTCGATCACGAGGGCATAGCGCGCCAGCGTCTCGATGTCCTGGTCGGTCAGCGAGAAGCGCGCAGAGT
Source organism: Gammaproteobacteria bacterium (assembly GCA_023383735.1). Taxonomy (GTDB): domain Bacteria; phylum Pseudomonadota; class Gammaproteobacteria; order Steroidobacterales; genus SHZI01. The sequence continues at coordinate 3,966 of JAHDYN010000096.1, forward strand.
CGGCCGGCGCGACGTCCTCCGTGCGCACCGTGCGACCGGGTTCCGGCTGGTCGTTGAAGACCATGCGGATCTTCTTGGTGCCGAGCTTCCGGCGCAGGATGGCCTGGTGGCCTTTCTTCAGGGCCGGCTTGTAGACATAGAACTCGTCGGGATTGACGGCGCCCTGAACCACCGTTTCGCCGAGTCCCCAGGCTGAAGTGATGAACACCACGTCGCGGAACCCGGACTCGGTGTCGAGCGTGAACATCACGCCGCTGGAGCCGAGGTCGGAGCGCACCATGTGCTGCACGCCTACCGACAGCGCCACCAGCTTGTGATCGAAGTTCTGGTGCACGCGATAGGCGATGGCGCGATCGTTGTACAGCGAGGCAAACACGTGATGCACGGCTTCGATCAGCCGGGGCAGCCCGCGGATATTGAGAAAGGTCTCCTGCTGCCCGGCGAAGGAGGCCTCGGGCAGGTCCTCGGCGGTCGCGGAAGAACGCACGGCAACCGCCATGTCGTCGGGCTGTCCGCTGCTCATGTCCTTCCAGGCAGACTCGACCGCGGTCAGCAGCGCCGGCGGCAGCGGCGTGGCGAGTATCCAGTCGCGGATGGTCTTCCCGCAGCGGGTGAGTTGCTCGATGTTGTCGACATCAAGGCTGCCGAGCAGCTCGTCGATGCGCGTGTCGAGCTTGTCCTGTGCCAGAAATTCGCGATAGGCATGCGCGGTGGTTGCGAAGCCGCCGGGCACGCGAACGTCCAGCGCCGAGAGCTGACCAATCATCTCGCCCAGCGAAGCGTTTTTTCCGCCGACGCGATGGACGTCTGTGAGCCGCAGCGACTGCAGCGGGATTACGTAGGGTTCCATTTGCCTCCAATGTCCCGACCGTCCATGATCGGCCCACCATAGCCAACGATGTCAGTCCGTCATGAACCAGAAAAGCATCAATCGACGCGTCGTATTTTTTCTGTCGGATCAGACTGGCGTGACCGCCGAAACCCTGGGTCGCAGCCTGTTGACACAGTTCGAAGAATACGAATTCGACCAAGTGACTGTGCCATTTCTGGATAGTGTTGACAAGGCGGACGAAACCCTGCGGCGTATCAACGCGACCGTTAGCGAAACAGGCAACAGACCTATCATTTTCAGCACCCTGGTGCATGACCATGTCCGTGAGCGCTTTGCCGGAGTGAACGGGCTTTTTCTGGACTTCTTTGCCACCTATCTGGGGCCCATGGAGCGGGAGCTGCTGGTGCGTTCCTCGCACACCTCCGGACGTGCCCACGGCATGAAGGATACCGGCAGTTATGACCGGCGCATGGAGGCGACCAACTTTGCCCTGAACAACGACGACGGCGCGCGCACCAACGACTACGCCCGTGCCGACGTGATCCTCCTCGGCGTATCGCGCTCCGGCAAGACGCCAACCTGTCTGTACCTGGCGCTGACATATGGCGTGTTCGCCGCCAACTACCCGCTGTCGGAAGACGAGTTCGAGACGGGGCGGCTGCCCAAGGTGCTTGAACCCCATCGCCACAAGCTGTTCGGGCTCAGTATTTCGCCGGAACGCCTGCAGCAGATCCGGCGTGAACGACGTCCGGAAGGCCGTTATGCCTCGTCCGAGCAGGTACGCTACGAGTTGCGGGGGGCAGAGGCGCTGTACAGCCGGTACCAGATCGCCTGGGTCGATACCACGCAGTTCTCCATCGAGGAGATCGCCAGCCGCATTCTCAGCACGACCGGCATCGAACGCAGGGCGCGGCCGTAGGGCCGGACATCGACATCCCCTCAGATCATGCCGGTTGGCGTGTCCGTACCGATGAACTCGCTGGTCCTCGCCAGCGCCGCGGCAAGATTTCCGAGCGGCGCCAGCACCTCGCTGGTCGGGCGCCTGATCGCAGCCTCGTCCTGAACGTGGCGCTCCAGGTAGACGCGCAGCGTTGCGCCCGATGTGCCGGTGCCGGATAGCCGGTACACGATCCGCGCACCGTCACTGAACACCAGGCGTATGCCCTGGTGTGCGGACTCGCTGCCATCGACGGGGTCGCGGTAGTGGAAATCATCAGCGCTTTCAATCTGTGCATCGCCGAATTGCCGGCCGCACAGGCCGGGCAACGCGTCCCGCAGGGTCTGCATGAGGTCGTTGGCGCGCGCGGTATCAGCGGTGTAGTAGTCCCAGCGCTGGTAGTGATGGCGCCCATAGCGACGCCAGTGCTCGCTGGCGATCTCCTTCAGGCTGCAGCCCCTTGCCGCCAGCAGGTTGATCCAGCAGAGCACCGCCCACAGGCCATCCTTCTCCCGGACATGTGCGGAACTGGTGCCGAAGCTCTCCTCGCCACAGAGGCCGATGAGGCCGGCCTCGAGCAGGTTGCAGAAGAACCTCCAGCCGGTCGGTGTTTCATGGCAGGGAATGCCGAGATCCGCAGCGACCACGTCGAGCGCGCGGCTGGTGGGCATCGAGCGCGCGGCGCCGGGCACGCCTTGCCGGTATCCGGGCAGCAGGCGCAGTGATGCAAGGATCATGGCCACGCTGTCGCCGGGTGACAGGAAGAAGTCAGGGCCGAGAATCATGTTGCGGTCGCCATCGCCATCCGAGGCAGCGAGCAGGTCTGCCGAATCCGGGCGCAGGGACTCCGCCACCAGTTCGGCTGCGTCGATGGGATTCGGGTCCGGATGCAGCCCGCCGAAGTCCGGCAGCGATTCACCATGCAGGATGCTGTCGGCCGGACAGCCGAGCGTGTCCACCAGGATTCTGTGCGCATAGGGTCCGGTGACGCCATGCATGGCGTCGAAGCGGATGCGATGGCCGCTTGCCAGCCAGTCGCGAATCGCATCGAAGTCAAACAGCTCCTGCATCAGCGTCATGTAGTCCGCGACCGGATCGATTACCCGGATATCGAGCTCGCCCAGCCTGGTGCTGCC
>JAHDYN010000097.1:0-4322 GCA_023383735.1 Gammaproteobacteria bacterium
GGCGAGATCTGCAGCCCGGCGCTGATCGCCGCGCAGCCGGAGCGCGACTGGATACTGAGCCGTATCCTGTGGCTGTCCGGATGCGAGCCTGGACGCAACCGTCTCGGGACGGTCGATACCATGCGCCGGCATATCTACATTCACGGTACGCCGGATGCCGAAGTCATGGGTGTGCCTTTCTCGCATGGCTGCATCCGGATGCGCAATGCCGATGTGATCGAGCTGTTTGCTGCCGTGAGGGCCGGTACGCCGGTTGACATCATCCCATGACGCTCGGCCCCCTGATGCTCGATGTGCAGGGCCATGCCCTGTCGGACGAGGAGCGGGAGCGGCTGCGCAATCCGCTGGTGGGCGGGGTGATTCTCTTCAGCCGCAATTACGCGGACCTGGACCAGTTGCGCGCCCTGGTGGCCGAAATCCGGGCCTTGCGCGTCCCACCGCTGCTCGTCGCGGTCGATCAGGAAGGCGGGCGGATTCAGCGTTTCCGTGAGCAGTTCTATGCGCTGCCATCCCTGCGCTGGCTTGGCCACCAGTATGATCTGGACGAGGCCAATGGTCGCCGGCTCGCCTGGTTGTCCGGCTGGCTGATGGCGGCCGAGGTGCTCGATGCCGGTGTCGATTTCAGTTTCTCGCCCGTCGTGGATCTCGACTACGGGTTCAGCGAGGTCATCGGCGACCGGTCATTCCATCGCGATCCGGAGATCGTCGCGACTTTGGCGGTTGCCTGGCTGCAGGGCATGCACAAGGCGGGGATGATCGGGGTCGCCAAGCATTTTCCCGGGCACGGTCATGTGGTGGCCGATTCGCATGTGGACCTGCCGGTGGATCACCGTACCCTCAGGGAGCTTCATGACGACATGCTGCCCTATGAGCGCCTGCTGGGGCATGGCCTCAATGCGGTGATGGTTGCCCACGTCCGCTATCCGCGGGTCGATGCCGAAGTGGCCAGCCTGTCCCCGTACTGGATGGGTACGGCACTGCGCCGTGAACTCGGCATGCGTGGCGCGATCTTTACGGATGATCTCAGCATGCGGGCACTTGCCAGCGAAGGCGGGATGCCCGAGCGCGCGCGGCGTGCCCTCGCTGCCGGTGCCGACATGGCGCTGATCTGCAACGACCCGGTGGCAGCCGACGCCACGCTGGAAGCCCTGCAGGGCTATACGGATCCGGCCGGCCAGTCGCGGCTGGTGGCACTGCGCCGCAAGGAGAACGCGCCCGCGGCGGGTACCGGGCTGCGTGGAACGGCAGACTGGCAGCACGCGGTCGCGATCCTGGACAAGGCCCAGGCCCGACCCGGTCTTGCGCTCAGCTGATGATCCCGCCGGTTGCAGGGGCGCGCCTCGTTGCGACGACTGCCCAGGTGGAGGCCGCCTGCCGCCGGCTTGCGGCATCGATCCAGCCGATCGCATCGGCGGGTGACTGTGTGCTGCTTGGTGTGCTGCTCGGCGGAGCCGTCCCGCTCGTCCGGGTTGCCGGCCTGCTCGAAGGCGACTTCCTCATCGATGTCTGCCGGGTTGGCCGTTATGGTGATGCAAGCCGTGGCGGAACTCCGGAGTGGATCTCCAGGCCCCGTGCAGTCCTGCGGGCGCAGCAGGTCGTGCTGGTCGACGACATCTTCGATGAGGGAGTTACGCTGGATTTCGTGGCTGCCTGGTGCCGCGAGCAGGGAGTGCGCCGGCTCAGCACCGCTGTCCTGGTGCGCAAGCGGCACGACCGTGTCAGTACCGCGCTCGTTCCTGATCATGTCGGACTCGAGGTCGATGATGAATATGTATTTGGTTGTGGCATGGACTATCGGGGCCGTTGGCGGCATCTGGATGCGATCTGGGGGCTCCCGGCTGAGCCGGTGAAATAACATGCGACTCGGGATCATCGCCGGTTCAGGCGCAGCTGCCTTTCTGGCCGGCGGGCAGAGGCTTGCGCTGGCGAAAGGTCCCTGGGGTGATATCTCGGGGCCCGTGCGCCGTGTGGCCATCGCCGGCCATGAGGTCTTGCTGATGTCGCGGCATGGTGAGCCCGGTTCGCGGGCGATTGCGCCGCATGCGGTCAACTACCGGGCCAACATCTGGGCCTTCCGCGAACTCGGTGTCGATCACCTGCTGGGCATCAATACCGTCGGCGGCATATCCGCCAGGGCAGCATGCGGTTCACTGGTATTGCCTGACCAGCTGATCGACTACAGCTGGGGCCGCGAGCACAGCTACAGCGGCACCGCCGCCATGCCCTTGCGGCACGTGGAGTTCACCGCGCCCTTTTGTGCCCGGCTCCGCGCTCTGTTGCTCGAGGCCGCATCGCGTGCCGGCATCGATTTGCGGCCCGGCGGCACCTATGGCGTTACCCAGGGCCCCCGGCTGGAGACAGCGGCCGAGATCGATCGCATGGAGCGCGACGGCTGCGACCTGGTCGGCATGACGGCTATGCCCGAAGCGGGCCTCGCACGCGAGCTGGATCTGTCCTATGCCATCTGCTGCGTCGTCGTGAATCAGGCGGCCGGGCGCGCGCCACCCGGCGTCGGGATACACGGCGAGATCGCATCGAACCTGCATGCCGGCCTTGCGCAGGCCGAGCGCCTGGTGCGGGAGCTGCTGTCGGTCGACTGATGCAGAGGCCTCCGGTGCCGGTCTGCCGGTGGCAGGGCTATTTCTCCTGCGCTCTCCGCGTGGAGTGATCGCGTTCACAGAAGCGGACTTGCATGCGACCTAAGATGGCTGTCGCGCTGCTGAAACCCGGCTGCCAGCCGCGCAGGGGTTCTGTGACAGATTCTGGATATGTCGTTTAACATATTGAAAAAACTGAACAAGCATCTGCTCAGACAAGCACTTGATGCGGTAGCTGCCCCGGCGCTGATCGTCGATGCCCAGTGCGATGAAAAACTGGTGGTCTATGCCAATCCCGCTGCGGGCCGGGCGCTGGGCTTGCAGGCCAGCGAACTGATCGCACGCTCGGCCATCAATCTCTGCCTCGAACCCGCGACGGCAGAGTGCTGGCAGTTGCGGACTCGGGATGGTTCGGCCCTCGCGCTGCGTCCGGTACCCCTGTATGCGCAGCCTGGCCAGGCCGCCTACTGGTTGTTGACCGCCAGCCCGATCGAGCAGCCGGCAGTATCGGCCGCTGCGCGACCTTCCCCTGCCATTCCACGGCCTGCCGATCTGCCATCCAGGATCGTGCGCGATGACCGCACCGATGTAACCACCGGGATTCCGGGCAGGAACGCGTTTCTCGAAGTTCAGAATCGCGACTGGCTGCTCGCCATGCAGGCGCAGAAACGGCTCAGTGTGATCGTCTTTCGCATCGACGCTCTGGAGAGCTATCAGCAGCTTTTCGGTCGCCATGCGACGGAGACCTGTCTGCGGCGCGTGGCGCATGCGATCAGCAACTCCTTGCAGCGATCCACGGACTATTGCGCGCGGGTCGGGAACGACCGCTTTGCGGTGCTGATTTCCGGCGGGGCGGAAGACCGCGTCGCGCAGTTTGCCGAACGCATCGCACAGCGGGTCTGGGACCTGGCCATTCATCATCCCCGCTCGCAGCCTGCGCGCTATGTGACCGTCTCCTTTGCCATGGCTTCGGAAATTCCACCGGTCAGCGCCGATGAACCGGGTTTGCTGGAAGATGCAGAAGCCCGGCTCACGCGCGGCAATGAGCCGATGGAGCAGCGCAGCTCCACGCAGGAAGCGGGCTGATCCGGAACGCCTTCGCCTAGGGACGCGCCGCAGCCGGCGTCTTCCGTGCAGCCGGCGTTACCGCCTGCTTTTCCCGGTTGGCCAGCATTTCCGATACCAGCTTCTCGACAAAGCAAAACCGCGCGGCGTTGTCGTCGAGTTCCGCCTTGAAGCGCAGCTTCTGCTGCCGGTCGAGCCGGTAGGTGCCAAGCTCGTCGCGCAGCAATTTGACGAGCCAGACGGGGCTGACCGTGGTTGCCGGTCCGAACTCCACGAAGCCGCCGGCCGGCCCTGCATCGAGGCGCCGCAAGGCAAGCGGTTCGGCGCAAAGGCGCAGGGCGGTGAGGCGAAACAGGTTGCGTGTGGCTTCCGGCAGGGGGCCAAAGCGATCGATGAGTTCGATCTGCAATTCGCGCAGGGCCTGCTCCGTGCGTGCGCTGGCGATGCGCTTGTAATGCACCAGACGCAGGTGCACGTCCGGCAGGTAGTCTTCCGGCAGCAAGGCCGGCAGATGCAGGTTGATCTCGATCGCCGGTGGCAGCGCGCTGTCGAGCCCCGGTTCCAGCCCGCTCTCCAGCGCCTTCACCGTACGCATCAGCATGTCGTTGTAGAGCTCGAAACCGATTTCCTGGATCTGGCCACTCTGGTCTTCTCCTAGCA
>JAHDYN010000097.1:4332-6855 GCA_023383735.1 Gammaproteobacteria bacterium
CAGCGATGGCGTCGAGGCGTTTGATGGCATCCGGCTTAAGCGCCTCCCTCGGCGGCGCGAGCAGATAGGCAAAGGCCTGGTGATGCGAACGTCCGACGCGTCCGCGCAACTGGTGCAGCTGGGCCAGTCCGAAACGGTCGGCGCGGTTGATGATGATGGTGTTGGCCGAGGGGATGTCGATGCCGCTCTCGATGATTGCCGTACAGACGAGGATGTGAAACCGGCGATGGTTGAAGTCGAGCATGATCTGCTCGAGTTCCTGCTCGCGCATCTGCCCATGTGCGATCTCGATGCGCGCTTCGGGGACGATTTCAGCCAGCGCTGCCGCGGTTTTCTGGATGTCTTCGATGTGGTTGTGCACGAAGTACACCTGGCCGCCGCGCTTCAGTTCCCGCAGACAGGCTTCGCGGATCAGCGGTGCTTCCCAGCGGGTCACGAAGGTCTTGATGCTCAGGCGGGTTTCCGGCGGCGTCGTGATCAGCGACAGGTCCCGCAACCGTCCCAGTGCCATGTTCAGGGTGCGCGGAATCGGCGTCGCGGTCAGTGTCAGCACGTCGGCTTCGGTGCGCAGCGCCTTGAGCCGCTCCTTGTGCCTGACGCCGAAACGGTGCTCCTCGTCGACGATGATCAGGCCCAGGTTCCTGAAGCGCAGGTCGCCCTGCAGCAGCCGGTGGGTGCCGATCACGATATCCACGCTGCCGGATTCAACCCCTTCGATGATCTTGCGGGTCTCCTGCGCGGAACGGAATCTCGACAGCGCTTCAACCGTATACGGCCAGTCCGCAAAGCGGTCGGCAAAGTTCTGCTGGTGCTGCTGGGCGAGCAGGGTGGTGGGGACCAGCACGGCGACCTGTTTGCCCGAGGACACGGCGATGAATGCGGCGCGCAGCGCCACCTCTGTCTTGCCGAAACCCACATCGCCGCAGACCAGCCGGTCCATCGGGCTGTCCGAGCGCAGGTCGCTGATCACGGCATCGATGGCAGCCGCCTGGTCCTCGGTGGGCTCGAATGGAAATGCAGCGGCAAAGGCAGCGTAGTCGTTGTGTGTTTCCGGGTTGCGTACGGTCTTGCGCGCGGCGCGTTTTGCATAGAGTTCCAGCAGTTCAGCCGCGACGTCGCGGATTTTTTCCGCTGCCTTGCGTTTCGCCTTTTCCCACTGGTCGCTGCCCAGGCGATGCAGCGGCGCTTCTTCCGCCGAACCGCCGGTGTAGCGCGAGATCATGTGCAGGGAGGCGACAGGCACGTGCAGCAGGTCGCCACCTGCGTACTCGAGGGTCAGGAACTCCGTGGGCATCTCGTCGATGGTGATGGTGGTCAGGCCGCGATAACGTCCGACGCCGTGATCGACATGCACGATCGGTGCGCCAACCAGCAGATCGGTAAGGTCGCTGAGAATCTGTTCCGGGTCGCGGACCCGCCGCTGACGGCGCCGGTTGCGTGTGCGCTCACCGAACAGTTCCCGTTCGGTGATGATCGCGATGCCGGTGTCCCCGAGCAGTAATCCCTGCTCGAGCGGTGCGACGCCGAGCATGACGGGTGCCGGGTTGGCGAGGAAATCCGCCCAGCCGGCTGTTTCGGTCGCCGGCAGCTTTTCCTGGCGCAGGATGTCGGCGAGCATTTCCCGTCGCCCGGGGGATTCGGCGGCAAACAGGATGCGGCCGGGAAACCCGCGGACGAACTCGCCGAGCGCACGGGCAGGATGGTCGCTGCGGGTGTTGATCTGCAGTGAGGGCAGGCTTGCGCCGTCCGGAACTGCCGCGCTGTTCACGACCAGCAACGGGCCGCGCGCGAGCTGTGCGAGATGCTCGTCCGGGCTGGCATTGATCTCGTGTGGAGCCAGCGCCGGCCGCTCGGAGTTGTCGCCGGCCTGTGCGTATCGCTCGGCAATCTGCTGCCAGGCTGATCCGAGCAGCGCACCGGGTTCGCCCAGTGAAACGCAGAGGCGCCCTGCCGGCAGGTAATCCCAGAGCAGGGCGGTTTCCGTGAAGAAGAGCGGCAGCCAGTTCTCGATGCCACCGGGCATGCGTCCTTCGGATACCTCGCGATAGATGATCGAGCGGGCGGGGTTGCCCTCGAAGCGGCGACGATACGCCTGGCGGAATTGTTTGATCGCTTCCGTGTCGACCGGCATTTCGCGGGCTGGCAGTGTTTCCAGCGACTGGATGACGGCGCCGGAGAGCTGGGAATCAGGGTCGAACTCGCGCAGGCTCTCGATCTCGTCGTCGAGGAAGTCGATGCGTACCGGTTGCTCCGAGCCCATCGGATAGAAGTCGAGCAGGGAGCCGCGAACCGCGAAGTCGCCATGCTCCATGACCTGGGCGACGCGCTGATAGCCGGCCGTTTCCAGTTGCAGGCGCAGCTGCTCCGGTCGCAGCTTCTGGCCAGCCGACAGCGAGACGCTGTAGCCGCCGATATAGCGTGTCGGCGCCAGTCGTGGCAGCAGCGTGGACGCGGCGACCACCAGTGTGCTGATCCTTCCCTCGGCGACATCGCGCAGCACCATCAGCCGTCTCGAGGTGAGGT
>JAHDYN010000098.1 GCA_023383735.1 Gammaproteobacteria bacterium
GATGGTGCCGCGCTCGCAGATGGTGTTGCTCGAGTGCGATGCCTCGCGCGAGGAAATCCTCAAAACCGTCGTCGAGAGCGGCCACTCGCGGTTTCCGCTGATCGGGCCGGATCGTGAAGAGGTCGTCGGCATCCTGCTGGCCAAGGATGTGCTGCGCTACTTTGTCGAAGCGCCCGACCAGGACTTCGATGTCACCCGCTGGCTGCGCCCGGCAACCTTCATCCCCGAAAGCAAGCGGCTCAACCGGCTGCTCAAGGAGCTGCGCATCAGCCGCAATCACCTCGCCGTGGTGGTTGACGAGTACGGCGGACTGGCCGGGCTGATCACCATCGAGGATGTGCTTGAGGAGATCGTCGGCGAGATCGACGATGAATTCGACCCGGCCGAGGCGGGTCCGATCCAGCAGCAGGATCCGGGCTGCTATCACCTGCGGGCGCTGACGCGCATCGACGAGTTCAACGAGTTTTTCAATACCTCGCTGGAGGATGAGCACTACGATACGGTTGGCGGGCTGGTGATGTATGCACTGGGACACCTGCCGCGCCGGGGCGAGGCGGTCACCATCGGCGACTTCAGCTTCCGCGTCCTCCAGGCCGATCGGCGTCGCATCCACACTATCGAGGTGACGCGTCTGGCTCCGTCCACCGACGACGGCGATACCGCCGCAGCCTGAAGCCGGCGCACGTCCGTGGTGATCCGTCGCCTGCTGATCAGCCGCGGAGCCTTGCTGGCGCTCGGTGCCGGCGCCTGCCTGCCGCTCGGCTTTGCACCGTTCGCGCTCTGGTGGCTGCCACCGATCCTGTTTGCCGGACTGTTCCTGCTGCTTGACGAGGCACCGGCCCGCGAACGCGTGCTGCGGGCTTTCAGCTTCGGTTTTGGTGCCTTTGTCGCCGGTACCTGGTGGCTCTATATCAGCATCCACGATTTCGGCGGCCTCGCGGCGCCGATAGCCGGCAGCATCGTGCTGCTGCTGATCCTGATCATGGCGCTCTATCACGCGGCCTGGATCCTGCTTTGCAGTCTGGTGCCCTGCAAGCTGCGGGCATGGCAATGTCTTGCCATCCTGCCGGCCGGCTGGACGCTGATCGAATGGCTGCGCGGCTGGCTGTTCGGCGGATTTCCCTGGCTCAGCATCGGCTACGGCCAGATTGACGGGCCGCTCGCCGTCTGGGCGCCGGTGCTCGGCGTGCACGGCATCTCCCTGCTGGTGTTGCTGGTCGCCGGTGCGCTCGCGGTGCTGTTGACCGGCGGGTTGCGCGCCCGGTTTGCCGGACTGATCGTGCTGGGACTCATCGCTGGCGGTACCGGGCTGCTCGGCGGGCAGCAGTGGACCACGCCGGATGGCGAACCGCTGCAGGTGTCGCTGGTGCAGGGTGGCATCACCCAGGATCGCAAATGGCTGGCCGAAGAACTCGAGTCCACCCAGGCGCTGTACAGCGAACTCACCATCGGTCTCGACAAGGCCGATCTCATCATCTGGCCGGAAGCCGCGATCCCGGCGCTCGCACATGAAGTGGAGGACTACCTCACGGCTTTTGCCGAACTCGCCAGGGCGCGCCATCAGACCATCGTGCTCGGCATCCTCACCTACGAATTCGATACCGATGCCTTCTACAACTCGCTGCTGATGATCGGCAAGGGTGCCGGCCTCTACAACAAGCGTCACCTCGTGCCCTTCGGTGAATACTTCCCCGTGCCGGACTTCGTCCGCAACATGCTGCGCCTGATGAACCTGCCCTATCAGGACATCAATGCGGGCGCGCCCCGGCAGTCGCCGCTGCGGATGCCGGGCGTCGCGCTTGCGCCGACCATCTGCTACGAAGACGTGTTCGGCACGGAGCTGCGCAGCTTCCTGCCGGAGGCCGGGCTGCTCGTCAATGTCAGCAACGACGCCTGGTTCGGTGATTCCATCGCGCCGCACCAGCACCTGCAGATGGCGCGCTTTCGCGCTCTCGAAACCGGCCGCTACATGCTGCGCAGTACGAACACCGGCATCACCGCCATCATCGACGAGCGGGGCAGGGTGCTTGAGCGCGGCAGGCAGTTTGGCGTGGCCATCGTGACCGGCAGTGCCCAGCCGTTTGCCGGTGCCACGCCGTGGGTGCAGTTTGGCAACGTGCCGGTGCTGGTGGCCTGCCTGCTGCTGTTATTGCTGCCCGCCTTCGTACTAAACTTGCGCGGCGATTAGCCGAGTGTCTGACCAAAGGATCAACGCCCATGTCTTCAACCAAAGCCTCCCAGTACACGACCGCCAGGGTATTGCACTGGATCGCCGGTGTATTCATCGGTTTCAACCTGATGTCCGGCTGGCGGATCTCGAACTTCGACCTCGATGTGAAGCAGGTCCTGATCATGATCCACTCGGGTGTGGGTCTGGTGGTATTCACCCTCATGATCGTCCGCTGGTGGTGGCGCAGGAAGAACAACCTCTACACGCCGCCGAACTGGTGGAAGCGCCCGCCGATTCTCCTGCAGTGGATCTTCTATCCCCTGCTGCTGATACAGCCCGTGCTCGGCTTCTGCGTGGCGATGTACAACGATTACGAGGTCAAGGCCTTCGGCTTCATCAATATTTCCGGACTGGCCGAGAGCAACCCGGCGCTGCGGTCGATGTTCCTGGATTTCCACACCTGGCTGGCTGTTGTGCTGATTCTCATGGTGCTCACGCACGGTGCCGACCGGCTGAGAGGCCTGTTCAGCTGAGCGATCCGCAGCCGTCCGGTGCCTGATGCGCCTTCTTCTGCTTGCGCTGGGATTCCTGTTCGTCAGCATGGTGGCGTTGCCACTGCTCAGCGTCGCGCTCGGGCGTGTGATCGTTGACGATGGCATAGACAGCTTCCGCAGCGATCCCGTGGCCTGGGCGGTCGCCAGAAGCGCCTATGTGGTGGCTGATGCCCACCGGGACAATCTGATCCAGCGCCTGGTTGCGCCCGCCGGGCGCGTGGTGGCCGTCACGTTCAAGCCCGGACATTGCAGGCAGGCACCCGGCAGCGCTACCCGACCGGCACTCGATCGCCGGGCCCGTCGTTCCTCACTGGTGCAGGATCCCGCTCGGCCGGATGCAGCCGTGCTGCGCGAATACACCGCACAGGTGCGCTTCCATACCTTCTTCGGCTACCCGGTGGAGGACGTGTTTGTCGAGTGCGGGGGCGAGAGTGTGGGTGGGGTGCGCTCGCGCTAGTCTTTTTCGCAGAGCTTTGCTAACACTCCCGGTTCAAATATGCCGATATCACATCGCCCATGTTTTCATAACCGGCAGTTGATACGCGGTCGCCCGAGATACGCCCGGAGGCTTTGCCTGCCTGATACCTGCTGAGAGCCTCCCTCCATTCAGCACAAGCGGTGCCAAGATCGCCGCGCATGGCGCTTGCCTCGGCCATGCCATTGAGGCTGTTCACAACGCCCAGGTCGTTGCCAAGCTGCTCGTATATCTTCAGGACACTTGCAAAGCTACTGGTCGATTTGTCTTCAGGATTGACAATGGGTGGCCCAACGCGGCAGCCGTCATGCTTGTACAGCAATCCATAGTGCAAATACGCGTCAGCAATCCCCCGCTGATTCGAGTCTTTCTCGAATATCTGCATGGCGTCACCAATAGTCAACTCGGCAAGACCGCAGCGACCTTGATCCATCATCGCCCGGGATTGGGCGAGCTTCGTATCCGGATTGCTGGTTGCAATAAAACCGACTCCGGCGCACGAACACAATAGATTGACGACGAAAGTCAGTAACGTTGCTCGCACTGCGGAATTGCGCATCGGGCTTGCCCCCCTGCATTGCACCCGCCAGTATTGTGATACCAACCCAATATTGATGGAAATGCAGGGTCATTTACCCATGGGATTCAACATGCCTTGCAGCTCCCGGTGTATCCTCACCGGCCATTTTCAATGACCTGCAAGTACCGTATCCGTGAGCGAAGCACCCCGTAGCGATATCCCCTACAACCCCCAGGAAGTCGAGGCCGAGGCCCAGCGCTGGTGGGTGGAGCAGGGCAGTTTCCGTGCGCAGGAGGATCCTGCCCGCGAGAAGTTCTATTGCCTGTCGATGTTCCCGTATCCCAGTGGCCGGCTGCACATGGGCCATGTGCGCAACTACACGATCGGCGACGTGATCGCACGGCACCAGCGCATGCTGGGCAGGAACGTACTGCAGCCGATGGGCTGGGATGCCTTCGGCCTGCCGGCCGAGAACGCGGCGATGGCCAAGGGCGTGGCGCCGGCGGCCTGGACCTGGGACAACATCGCCTACATGCGCAAGCAGCTGCGCGCGCTCGGTTTCGGCATCGACTGGGACCGCGAGTTCGCCACCTGCCAGCCGGATTACTACCGCTGGAACCAGTGGCTGTTCCTGAAGCTGCTCGAGAAGGGCATCGTCTACCAGAAGACCGGCACGGTGAACTGGGACCCCCTCGACCAGACCGTGCTGGCCAATGAACAGGTGATCGACGGGCGCGGCTGGCGTACCGGCGCGGTGGTCGAGAAGCGCGAAATCCCGATGTACTACATGCGCATCACCGCCTACGCCGACGAGCTGCTGGAAGCGCTGGACACGCTGTCCGAGTGGCCCGAGCGGGTGCGGCTGATGCAGGCCAACTGGATCGGCCGCAGCGAGGGCGTGGAAATCGCCTTTCCCTATGCGGGCTCGGCGCGCACGGCGGCCGGTGCAGACGGCGCGCTGAAGGTCTTTACCACCCGCGCCGATACCCTGATGGGGGCGACCTACTGCGCGGTGGCAGCCGAGCATCCGCTGGCCACGGCCGCGGCGCGCAACAACCCGCAGCTTGCGGACTTCGTCAACGAGTGCAAGAGCGGCAGCGTGATGGAGGCGGATCTGGCCACTGCCGAGAAGCGCGGCATGCCGACCGGCCTGCACGTGATCCACCCGCTGTCGGGCGCCGAGCTCGAGGTCTGGGTGGCCAACTATGTGCTGATGGCCTACGGCGAGGGCGCGGTGATGGCCGTGCCGGCACACGACGAGCGCGACTTCGAGTTTGCGACGAAGTACGCGCTGCCGATTCGTTGCGTGATCGCGTCGACGAGCGGTGCCTACACTGATACCACGGCACCCTGGCAGCCGGCCTATGCCGAGCACGGCATGACGGTAAACTCCGGCGCTTTCGACGGACTGGATTTCCAGTCGGCCGTGGACGCGATTGCCGCGGCGCTGGAAAAACAGGGACTGGGCAAGAAGCGCGTGCAGTTCCGGCTGCGCGACTGGGGCATTTCCCGCCAGCGCTACTGGGGCACGCCGATCCCGATCATCCATTGCGCGAGCTGTGGTGACGTGCCGGTGCCCGATGACCAGTTGCCGGTGGTGCTGCCCGAGGACTGTGTGCCGGATGGCAGCGGCAATCCGCTCAACAAGCGCGCCGACTTCGTCAACTGCAGCTGCCCGAAGTGCGGGCAGCCGGCGCGGCGTGAAACCGACACCATGGACACCTTCGTGGATTCGTCCTGGTATTTCCTGCGCTTTGCCTGCGCCGACAACCATGCAGCGATGGTGGACGAGCGGGTGCGCTACTGGCTGCCGGTCGACCAGTACATCGGCGGCATCGAGCACGCGATCCTGCATCTGCTCTACTCGCGTTTCTGGACGCGCGCGATGCGCGATCTCGGCCTGCTGCAGCTCGATGAGCCCTTCGCCCGCCTGCTCACCCAGGGCATGGTGCTGAACAACATCTACTTCCGCAAAACCGGTGCCGGCCGGATCAGCTACTTCAACCCGACCGAAGTCGAGGCGCGCACCGATGCGTCGGGTCAGCCGCTGCATGTGCTGATTGCCGACGGCGAGCCGGTGCAGACCAGCGGCATCGGCACCATGTCGAAGTCACGCAACAACGGCGTGGACCCGCAGGCGCTGGTCGATACGCTGGGCGCGGATACGGCGCGGCTCTTCACCATGTTCACCGCACCGCCGGAGCAGTCGCTGGAGTGGTCCGACGAGGGCGTGCAGGGGGCTTCGCGCTTCCTGAAGCGGGTCTGGAAGGCCGTTTACAGCCACGCCGCCGGCGGCCCGGCGGGCAAGGTGGATGCGGCGGCGCTCGACGAGCCGCAGCGCGCGCTGCGCCGCCAGGTCCACCAGACGCTGGCCAAGGTCAGCGACGATATCGGCCGCCGGCGCACCTTCAACACGGCCATCGCCGCGGTGATGGAACTGTTGAACAGCGTGGTGCGCGCCGAAACGGCCACACCGGCCGATCGGGCCGTGATCCAGGAGGCGCTGGAACTCGCGCTGCTCATGCTCTCGCCGATCGTGCCGCACATCTGCCACCGGCTCTGGCGGGTGCTCGGCCATGTGGGCGCGATCATCGACGAGCCCTGGCCGCAGCCTGATCCGGCTGCGCTCATTGCCGCCACGCTGGAGATCGTCGTGCAGGTCAACGGCAAGCTGCGCGGACGGGTTACAGTAGCCACCGATGCCAGCGAGGCGGCGGTACGTGAAGCCGCGCTGGCCGATGACAATGTGCAGCGCTTCGTGGCCGGAAAGCCGGTCCGCAAGGTGATCGTGGTGCCCGGGAAACTCGTCAATGTGGTGGTCTGAGACCCGACTCAGGCGCTGGTTCAGGGGCGCGCTGCTCGGTGGCGGCCTGCTGTGGCTGACGGCCTGCGGTTTTCACTTCCGCACGGCGCCGGATTTTCCGGCCGACATGGCCGTCACCCATATCCAGACCAACGACCGCTACAGTCTTTTCTACCGCGAGCTGGTGAACACCTTGCGCCGCAACGACATCGTGCTCAGCGAGGATGCGACCGGGGCGCGCACGGTAATCCGGATCTTCAGTGACGAGACCGGGCGGCGCACGCTCACGGTGACGGCGCGGAACGTGCCGGCCGAA
>JAHDYN010000099.1:0-3393 GCA_023383735.1 Gammaproteobacteria bacterium
GAAGCGCGTTTCATGACGGCCCTGGCGGGCGTCGAAGACCCGGAGGCCAAGCGCAAGATCATCGGCCGGCTGTTCATCGAGGTCTTCGACGAGGAGGCCGCGAAGCACACGGATGTGCGCTGGCTGGCGCAGGGCACAATTTACCCCGATGTCATCGAGTCGGCCGGTTCGAAAACCGGCAAGGCGCATGTCATCAAGTCACACCACAATGTCGGCGGCTTGCCGGCGCACATGAAGCTCAAGCTGGTTGAACCCGTGCGTGAGCTCTTCAAGGACGAGGTGCGCAAGATCGGTGTCGAACTCGGCCTGCCGCGCGAGATGGTCTACCGGCATCCGTTCCCCGGACCGGGGCTCGGCGTGCGCATCCTCGGCGAGGTGCGCCAGGAGTTTGCCGACCTGCTGCGCCAGGCCGACCACATCTTCATCGAGGAACTGCGCCGCGCCGATCTCTACGACAAGGTCAGCCAGGCCTTCGCGGTGTTCCTGCCGGTGCGTTCGGTGGGCGTGATGGGCGACGGCCGCCGCTACGACTGGGTTGTCGCGCTGCGCGCCGTCGAGACCATCGACTTCATGACCGCGCGCTGGGCGCACCTGCCCTACGATTTTCTCGATCATGTCTCCCGCCGCATCATCAACGAAATCGACGGCATCTCGCGGGTCACCTACGACATCTCCGGCAAGCCGCCGGCGACAATCGAGTGGGAGTGATCGGGTGCCTTTCGCACCTGTCGGCACCCAGCCAAATTCAACCCTGAGTCGCTGATAAAGGCATACTTCGCGGCCGGTATGGTCCCCGCTGCTGCTGGATCTGATGATCGTCAGTCGGAATCCGCTGGCGGTTGGCTGTCGAAAAACATCCATGACGTCGTCGGGGACCTGTCTTGAATCCGCAAAAATCCAGAACCCTGCTGCCCCTGTTGTTCACTGGCGTGCTGATGGGGGCGCTCGATCTCGCCATCGTGGGCCCGGCCCTGCCGGCCATCCAGGCCGACTTCGGCATGACCAGCCGTCAACTGGCAGTGCTGTTCAACGCCTACGTGCTCTGCCAGATGATTGGCACGCCGTTGCTGGCGAAATTTGCCGACCGTGTGGGTCCACGCCTGGCCTACCTGGTCAGCATCGGCTTTTTCGCCGGCGGGTCGCTGCTGCTGGTGATCGCGCCTGATCCCTGGGTGCTGTACCTAGGCCGATCGCTGCAGGGCTTCGGTGGTGGCGGCATCTTCCCCATCGCTGCGGCGGTCATCGGCAATACACTGCCGCCCCGGGAGCGCGGCCCGGCCCTCGGCATCCTCGGCACGGTCTTCGGCCTCGCATTCCTGGTGGGGCCCATCATGGGCGGATTGCTGCTGCCTTATGGCTGGCACTGGCTCTTCCTCATCAACCTGCCGATTGCCGCGGTCCTCATGCTTGGTGCGTTCCGTGTGCTGCCAGCCGCTGCCGGCAGCGCCAGAAAGCCGCTCGATATCGGCGGCATTGCCACCTTGTCAGTGGCGCTTGCCGCGCTCGTGCTGTTCGTCAGCAGCCTGGACACCAATGAACTGCTGCACAGCCTGCTTTCAGGCCGGAGCGCCCTGGCGGCCGGTGTGCTTGTGGTCCTGGTGCCGGTATTCTGGCGCATCGAGAATCGCGCCGCTGACCCGATCGTCCGTCCCGGCCTGCTGCGCTCGCGGCCTGTCGCGACCGCTTCGCTGATAGGCACGGGCATCGGTGCCATCCAGTCCGGTGGCGCCTTCTATCCGGCGCTCGCCATCGCGGCCATCGGGGTGACACCGAGCACGGCGTCGTGGATGCTCCTGCCAGGCGTCCTCGGCGCAATCATTGCCTCGGCAATTGCGGGCCGCCTGGTAAACCGCATCAGCACGCGGACGATCGTCACCGTGAGCGTGTTGATGGTCGTCTGCAGTCTGCTCATCTTCGGGCTCGCGCACATCAGCGTGGCGAGCTTTATCCTTGCCAGCGTGCTCGGCAGTACCGGCCTTGGCGGCGTGCAGGGCGCGCCGCTGCGCATGGTGATAATCGAAAACAGCCTGCCCGGTGAGCGTGGCACGGCCCAGGGTCTGCTCAGCAACTTCACCTCGATGGGGCGGCTGGTCGGCGCCGCACTGGTCGGCAGTATTGCTGCATCGGCTGGCAGTGGTGCCGTGGGTTACCAGGCGGCATTCCTCGGCATGACCGTCGTCGCAGGAATCATGCTTGCGCTGGGGCTCACGCTGTCGGCGAAAGGTGCCGGACAGGCGGACGAGGCGAAGCCCTTGCCCTCGTGAGTACTGGTGGCTCGCTTCGCGGCAGAGTACCGGCCGGCAAGCATGATTCCTGCGACGATGCCCGACCCGAAGGATCATCCTGTCCATCGCCGGCGTCAGGGGTCTACACTGGGCCGCTCATAGGCGCGCATCCAGCCAGCAAAGCGATTTGCTGCTGACGCAGAATGAATTGGCAGAGGTATGGACATGGGCTTGTTGCAGAACGGTAAATGGGTCGATGAGTGGTATGACACCGAAGCCAGCGACGGTGAATTCCGCCGCCAGGACAGCCGCTATCGCAACTGGGTGACTGCTGATGGCGCAGCCGGGCCTACCGGCAGTGAGGGCTATAAGGCAGAGTCGGGGCGCTACCATTTATATGTATCGCTGGCGTGTCCCTGGGCGCATCGCACGCTGATTTTTCGTCAACTCAAGGATCTGCAGGATTTGATCGATGTCACGGTGGTCGAGCCATTGATGCTGGGCAATGGCTGGGAATTGAAGGACGATCAATATGGCCTCGATTACATGTATCAGCTGTATCTGAAAGCGAACCCCGATTACGAAGGGCGCGTCACTATTCCGGTACTCTGGGACAAGCAGACGCAGTCCATTGTCAGCAATGAATCGGCAGACATCATCCGTATGCTCAACAGCGCCTTTAACGGGCTCACGGGCAACGACAAGGACTACTACCCCGCAGCCTTGCGGGCGCAGATAGACGCCATCAATGAAAGGGTTTATGGCTCGATCAACAATGGCGTTTACCGGGCCGGGTTTGCCACCTCGCAAGCGGCCTACGAAGAGGCTTATCACCAGCTGTTTGATGCACTGGACTGGGTGGAGCAAACCTTGAGCAGGCAGCGCTACCTGGCGGGCTCCGTTTTGACCGAGGCGGACTGGCGACTGTTCACCACTCTGATTCGTTTTGATGCCGTCTACCACGGACATTTCAAAACCAACCGCCAGCGCATCGCCGATTATCCGGCTATCAGCAATTACCTGCGCGAATTGTTCCAGATGCCGGGGATTGCGCAGACCGTGAACTTTGAACATATCAAGCAGCATTACTACGGCAGTCACGACACCATCAACCCGACGCGGATTGTGCCGCTGGGACCGGACCAGGACTTCAGGCTGCCGCATGATC
>JAHDYN010000099.1:3403-3987 GCA_023383735.1 Gammaproteobacteria bacterium
TTTGCATGAAGGCTCGCAACACTTTGCTGACCAGACTCAGTCGCCGAAGTCTGGTGAAGACGCTTGTTGTCGGAGGCGCGACGGTGGCCATTGCTCCCATGACCAGATTTTCCAGCGCGCAGGCCATGGAGCGTCCCATGCCGACGGGAAAACCGTCGGCAAACTTTATCAGGCATAGCGATCTGCCCTGGGCCCTGGAAACCAGACGTACTGCCTTTGGCCTTGCGCCAATTACGCCGCAGTCAGCTTTCTTCGTGCGTAACAATCTGCCAGCACCGGATGAGTCGATCCTTGTGAATCCGGATGATTGGCGATTTGAGGTAGTCGGTGCCGGGCGTAGCGGTTCGATGACTCTGGCGGAGTTGAAAGCACTGCCTGTGCGAGTGGAAGCGGCGGTATTGCAGTGCTCTGGCAATGGTCGGGCTTATTTTTCTCACCAACCCTCCGGCTCCCGGTGGGCAACAGGTGCGGCGGGTTGTGCCTTGTGGGCAGGGGTTCGGGTCCGCGATGTGATCGATCATTTTGGTGGTCCGACCGAGGGCAAGCTGTTCCTGACGGCGACCGGTGGCGAGACCTTGCCGGAG
>JAHDYN010000099.1:3997-6816 GCA_023383735.1 Gammaproteobacteria bacterium
TACACGGCGGTCCACTGCGATTGATCGTGCCGGGTTATTTTGGTGTCAACAACGTGAAATGGGTGAAACGTCTCGCCCTGACCGAAAAGGAAACCGGGGCTTCAATTCAGGCCTCGGGCTATCGTTTCCGCGATATCGGTGAATCCGGAAGCCCGGAGCACCCCTCCATGTATCGCATGCCGGTGAAATCCTGGATCAATGGCCCAGGTGCTGACGGGGCATCATCGGTTCTTCCTGGCCCGAACACCCTGCATGGCGTCGCATTCTCCGGCGAGCGAGGCATCGACAAGGTGGAGATTTCTGCTGACGGCGGACAGACCTGGCGTGAGGCGCGTCTGGTGGGGCCTGACCTTGGTCCAAATGCGTGGCGCAGTTTTGTTCTGCCTGTGGACTTGCAGCTGGGCAAGTACCGCTTCGTGTCGCGAGCCACCGACAGGGCGGGCGACACGCAACCTCGGGATGCGATACCCAATCAGCGAGGCTATGCTCACAACGGCTGGAACGATCCTGCGTTGGAGATTGAGGTGGTCGCCAGGCAAGCTGGCAAGTCCAGGCTTGGTATTGCTACATCGGCTGCACCGCTTGTTGCCCAGGCACAGAAAACCATCAAGCTGTCGCCACTGGCGGCCCAGGGGCGGGATATCTTCATCGGCAAGGCACAACCTGGTTGCGGCGCATGCCACACACTGGCAGATGCCGGCAGCGTGGGGGCTGTCGGGCCAAATCTCGACAACCTGAAACCGGCGGCAGAGCAGGTATTCGCCGCAGTATCCCAGGGCGTTGGTGCCATGCCGGCCTATCGTACGCAACTCAGCCAAACTGAAATGCGCGCACTGGCAGCCTATGTGGCTGAAGCCGGTGGAGGCTAGGTTCGGGGAACAGTTTGCTGAATGTAAAAGAGAACTGAAAATATGATTCGATTGGATGGACGCACAGCCCTTATCACTGGCGGCACGGGTGGGATAGGTGTCGCAATCGCCGACCTGTTTGCTGAGGCAGGTGCGAACGTGGTGGTAGCCGACCGGCGATACGCTGGTGGCCGCCATCGCGGCGTCGCGTTTGATGTTAGCGATGACGACGCGGTGGCAACCGGGGTCGCTGAAGCTCGCGAACTGCTGGGTGGTCGAATCGACATTCTGGTCAACAGCGCTGGAATCCTGAGCGAAGCTTCTGTCGTCGAGATGACGCCGAAGATGTGGAATCAGACATTGGCTGTAAATCTGACCGGCGTTTTTTTCGTCTGTCGCCACGTCGTTGCGGGAATGATCGAGCAGCGTTGGGGGCGGATAATCAACATTGCTTCGCAACTGGGCATCAAGGGTGCGCCCTCGATGTCGCACTATGTCGCGGCGAAGGCCGGTCTGATCGGCTTCACCAAATCGCTCGCGCTCGAGGTTGCCGAACACAATGTCCTCGTCAATGCGATTGCGCCGGGCCCCATCGAGACAGCGATGGTCGCCGGCGTCACCGCTGAATGGAAGAAGGCCAAGATGCGCGGGCTCCCGCTCGGTCGGTTTGGCATCGTGGAAGAAGTCGCGCCGAGCGCGCTCCTGCTGGCGAGCGAGCCCGGCGGCAATCTGTTCGTCGGCCAAACCCTCGGCCCGAACAGCGGCGATGTCATGCCGTGAGGTGCCCGCAATCTCCTCGGTGATCAGGTGGCCACGAAGGCACTCCTCCAGTGCATGATCAGCGAGCCGAAGACCATGCATCTGGTCACGCCTGCCATGGTCTAGGCAGCCTGTACTTCGTCCAGGCCGGCCGCCGCGCGTATCGCCAGTGCAGCCATCAGCGCGAAGATCGCCAGTACGGCACCGATGCCAAGCCACTGCGCGATGACACCGAAGATGCCGCCGGCGAGCAGGATCAGACCCACCGTTGAATTGCTGAGCGCGGTGTAGGTTGCCCGGCTGTCGCTATCCGCCATGTCGACGACGTGGACCGAACGCCCGAGTCGCACGCCCTGGTGTGCGATCATGAGCACGAACAGCAGTCCCGGCAGCAAGGACGCTTCTTCGAGCACACCGGGCATCGCCAGTGCAAGAAATGCAGCCACTGCATTTGCCAGTGCGGCGAGCGTGGCCGAGAGCATCAGCACGCGACGGCTTGATCGGTCGGCAAGCCGCCCCCAGACGTAGGTGCTGGCCAGGCTTGCCGCCGATGACGCGATCAGAAACGAGCCCAGCGTGCCGAGGCCGCTGACTGCGCTGTCAGCGCTGAGTGCGATGTAGAAGGGCGGCGCCAGCGCGGTCGACAGCAGCAATGTACGCGTCACGATGAGGCGGCGCAGAGGCGCGTCGTGGTACAGCAGGCCGAGTTGCGCGAGCACCGCGGCAAGACCATCGACGCCGCCCGCGGTAGCGCCGGCTTCTTCCTGAATTGAGCCGAAGACAAACGCGGCCAGCAGCCAGCATATGCCACCGAGCACGACCATGCCCGCGACGACCGGCACCGTGAGCGGAATCCAGTCAGTCGAGTAGCCAATCGCCAACAGCAGCGTTGCCACGGCGGCGAAGGTGCCCGCCGTGCCACTGACCGAGCCGCGCCGGCCCATGTCCACGGTTTTTCCGAGCACGTCCTTGAAGCTGATCGAGCACAGGCTGCGGCCTAGAGCGAAGACCGCGATCAGTGCCACGGCGAGGATGCCGGTGAGGTTGCCGGAGAATGTCTGTGCGAACCAGCCCATCAGGCCGAAGCTGATGATCGCCGCGCCCTGGACGATGCAGCCGAGCACGTAGACGGTCTTGCGAACGGGGAGCTGCCGAATGCGCGCCGAGATCACCAGTTGCGGCAGCATCGCCAGCGATTCGCGCACCGGCACC
>JAHDYN010000100.1 GCA_023383735.1 Gammaproteobacteria bacterium
TCCCGCCACTGCCGCGCGGTGCGCCTATGCCAAGGAGCGGGTGCGCGGTTCCTTTGATTTTCCGCTGGCCGGCGTTGCGGTGGCGCTGTCTATCGACGGCGCAAGGCTGACTGCACTGCAGGTCGCTGCGACGGGCGTCAGCTCGTGGCCGGTGCTGGTGACCGGCACTGCCGCGCTCATCGGCAGGGCCATCGACGACAGCCTGCTCGCCGAGGTCGACAAGCTGGTGCAGAAGCAGGTGCGGCCGATGCGCACCACGCTCACGCAGTCACACTACCGGCGGCTCGCAGCCGCCGCGCTGGCCCGCCGGCTCGTCGCCGCACTCGGTGCCGCGGAGGGCGGCAAGTCGTGAGCGAACGACGCTGGCAGGCAGCCGACGGCCTGCATCTGGATGTGCGCGGCCTGCCCTGTCCGGAACCGATGGTGGAGATCCTCGGCGCCATCGACCGGGGCGATGCCGGCCAGGCCTTCATCGTGCATATCGACCAGGAACCCCTGATGCTCTATCCGAAGCTCGAGGAGCGCGGCTGGACGCACGAGTTGCTGGGCAGCGCCGGCAGCGGGGCAGGCGTCCGGCTCAGCCTGCGGTATTCGGGCGTGTGACGCTCGCCGCCGGATTTCTCCGCGGCGCCACCAGCCGCCTGCTGCCAGTCTCGGTCCCGCTGCGTTTCTTCGCGCTGGCGGTGCTGTCCCAGCTCGGGCTGTGGCTGACGGTGTTCATCTATGCCGAAGCGCTGACGGCTTTTCGCGGCGGCCTGTCGCCCGCACTCGGCGCGCTCCACATCCTGACCGTGGGCATGCTCGCCAGTACCGTCATCGGCGCCTCACTGCAGATCCTGCCGGTGGCGACCGGCAAGGCGCTGCCTGCCGTCTGGCCGGCACGCCTGATCTTCTGGCTGCTGCTCGCCGGGCTCGGCGGTTTTCTGGGCGGGGTCCTCGGCTTTCGCCTGCTGCTGTTCATGGCCGGCGGTGCCGCGCTCGGACTCGCGCTGCTGCTCTTCGCGATGCTGATCGCCGCGAACCTCTGGCGGCCGGGCGCGCAGCGCGTCGCTGCTGCCTATGCCGGGGCCGGGCTGATGGCGCTGCTGGCGACGGCCGCGCTCGGCGTTGCGCTGGCGCTGGATTTCGAGCTGGGCTGGATTCCCAGCCACGCGCGCACCGCGCTTGCGCATCTGGTGCTCGGCGGATACGGCTTCATGGGGCTGACCGCGCTCGGCTTCTCGCATGTGCTGGTGCCGATGTTTGCGCTGTCCAAAGCGCCGGCCGCGCGTCCGGCCTATCTCGCGCTCGCCGTGGCGCTGGCCGGCATCGTTTCGGGTGTCGCCGGTGCGCTCGTCGACTCGACAGCCTTGCTGGTCGCCGCCGCTGCCTGCGGCCTGGTGGCCGTGGCCGTGCATCTGCGGCTGATGCGGCACAGCCTGCAAACCGGCATGCGCAAGCGGCTGGGACTGTCCTTCGTCCTGGTGCGCGGGGCCTGGGTGGCCTTGCCGCTGTCGCTGCTGACCGGCGGACTGGTGGCGGTCGGCTGGGCGGGGCAGCGGGCCGGACTGCTGTTCGGGATCCTGCTGTTCGGTGGCTGGCTGCAGAGCTTCGTGACCGGGACCCTGCAACGGATACTGCCGATGCTGGTGTCCATGCACATGGTGGCGGCCCGCAAGCGCAAGACCTGGCTGGAGCCCCATGCCGACCGGCTCTTGCTGGTGCATGCCGTGGCCCATGGTCTCGCACTGGCGGCGCTGCTCATCGCGGCCCTCACCGGCTGGTCAGGGGCGGCCCGTGCGGCGGGCCTGGTCGGCAGCCTCGGTGCGCTGGCCTTTGTTGCCTTCAGCGCGGATACGGCGGCTGGTTTGTTGCAGAACCCGCCCCGCGAGGGCTGAGGCCGGCCCGGTTCCCGGCTTGAATTCCGCGTTAATCGGTATTAAGGTACGAGAATAATTATATGTCCACCAGTCACATCAGCCAGGCACTGCACCAGGATCACGAAGCCACCGTGGCGTTTACCGAGCGCCTGGAAACCCTGCTGGCCCGCCATCCCCGCCAGCCGCCCGATGCGGCCGATCCGCTGGTCGCCAAGCTGCTGCGCGATCTGCCGGCCATGCTGGATACCGAGATTTCCCGGCACTTCGATTTCGAGGAAGCCGAGCTGTTCCGGCACCTCGCCGAGGCGGGCGAGGAGGACATCGGCACCCACCTGAGCGAAGAGCACGATGCCATGCGGCCACTCGGCAGGCGCCTGATCGAGCTGATCGGCCCGGCGCTGGTGCAGGGATTCGACGACGCCGGCTGGAAGGAATTCCGTACCGTTGGCGCCGAACTCTGCGAGCGCATGGTGATGCATGTGCAGAAGGAGGAGATGGTGCTCCTGCCGCTGATCGAGACCAGCCTCGATGCCGAAACCGATGCCAGCCTGTACGCCGACTACATGGGCAACAACTGAGGCGCCAGCATGAATGCCAGCAGCCCGCACACGCGTCCCCTGCGCGAGAGCGACCTGGAGCGGATCGTCGCCATCGACCAGGCGCACACCGGCCGGTCCCGCCGCAGTTTTCTCGGCAAGCGGCTGAAGTCCGCGCTCGAGCGCCCCGAGGCCTTCATTCACGCCGGCATCGAACGAAACGGTGAGCTGGCCGGCTTCGCCCTGGCTCGCCTGCTCCGCGGCGAGTTCGGGCGTGCCGAACTCAGCGCCGCACTCGACCTGATCGGCGTGGCACCGGACAGCAGGGAACACGGTTACGGCCGCGCATTGCTGGAGGGGCTGCTCTCGGCCGCGCGCCGGAGTGGCGTGAAGCGGGTGCAGTCACAGGCGGAATGGACCGAGCTGTCACTGCTGGGCTTCTTCGATGCAACCGGTTTCAGGCTGGCAAAGCGGGTCGTGCTCGAGCGCAGCGTGAGCGCGCCCTTTGACGACGACAGCGTGGAAGTCTGAGCGGAGACAGGACGACATGGCAAAGCGCAGTGGCATCAGCATTCCCGAGCGCGTCGGCGACGCGCAGGAAGTCGACTACAGTGCCGATCCGGTCGACAGCGGTCCGCTGCCGCGTGACCGGATCCCCATCCGCGGCATCCGCGCGGGCGATCTGCGCGCGCTGCTGGCCATCGACCGGGAGACCACCGGGCGCGACCGTTCGGCCTATCTGCAGGCCAAGGTGAACGAAGCGCTGAATGAGTCGGACGTGCGCGTGTCCCTGGTGGCCGAAATCGACGGGCGGGTGGTCGGCTTCGTGATGGCGCGCGTGGAGCTCGGCGACTTCGGGCACACCGATCCGACCGCCGAGCTCGACACCATCGGCGTCGCACCCGACTGCAAGGGCCAGGGCGTCGGTCGCGCGCTGCTCTCGCAGCTCATCGCCAACCTGAGTGCCTTGCGTGTGGAACGGATCCTGACCGAAGTCAGCTGGGATGATCCGCAGCTGCTGCTGTTCCTCGCCCGCTGCGGTTTTCATCCCTCCAGCTGTCTGCCTTTCGAGCGCGCCGTCGACTGAGGCACGGCGTTCAGCCGTGCAGCTGCTCGTACTTGGCCTGCAGTTCTTCGGGGGTCTCGACGAAGTCGGGATGCTGCACGATGCATTCTGCCGGACAGACCAGCCGGCACTGCGGCTCGTCCTCTGCACCGACGCATTCCGTGCACTTGAACGCATCGATGACGTAGATCGGGTTGCCCGCGGTGATCGCCTGGTTCGGGCACACCGGTTCGCAGGCGTCGCAGGCGGTGCACAGGTCGTTAATCATCAAAGCCATGGTCGTCGTTCCTCCTGATCAGGCAACTTGCAGCGTTTCGCCACGGGACGCGAGTTTCTCATGCCGGAAGGCACCCCACAGCGCGGCGCCGAGCGCGCCGGCATAGGGTGAATCCGGATGGCTGCGCACGGTGGCCTTCATGTTCTTCATGTTTCCAACCTGCTCCTGCAGGGCCGCGACGAGGCCGGTGTCGAGCGCCAGGCCGCCGGTGACCATCACGGTGCCGCTCATGGCGTCGATGGACTTGAGCAGCTTGGCCAGCCGGTCAGCCATGGACAGATGGATGCCCTTCAGGATGTTGGGCGCCGAGATGCCGCGCGACACCATGTTGATGACGTCGGTTTCGGCCAGCACGGCACAGATCGACGACACCACTTCCGGGTCGTCCGCCTGGCGCGAGAGGGTGCCGATCTCGTCCTGGGCGATACCGAGGTAACGGGCGATGTTTTCCAGAAACTGTCCCGAACCCGACGCGCACTGGCTGGTCATCTTGTACTTGAGCACCTTGCCGCGCTCGTCCATCGCGATCGCGCGCCCGTGCAGGGCGCCGACATCGAGTACCGCCCGTGCGGTGGGTTCCAGGTAGATGCCGCCGCGCGCATGGGTGGTCATGGAGTAGAAGTGGCCGGTGTGAAAGGGGACGCTCTCGCCTTCGCCGGTCGTGGCGACGTAGTCGACGTCGGTTTCGGCCATTCCGGCGTCTTCGAGTATCTGGTCGAAACAGATCCTGGCAAGTTCCAGCGGGTCGCGCTGGCGGATGCGCAGGGTGGAGCGCGCCAGCCACTCGGTCCTGTCGCCTTCCGCGCGCATCAGCGCAGCCTTCACTGCGCCGGTGCCGACATCGATGCCTGCGGTGATGGTCATAGTGTGGACTCCGGTGTGGCGCCGCCTTCGAAGGCGCGGCGGGCAAACTCCGCTGCGCCAAGGGCGCCGGTGTAGATTGAATCGGGGTTGATGTTGATCACGACGTCGCCGTAGTTCTCGTTGATCACCTTGCGCAGCTCGCGCACGGCAGCCTCGTTCTTGGCGACGCCACCGGTGAAGGTGAATTCATCGGTAACGCCGCCGGAGCGCGAGATGATCGAGATGGCGCGCAGGATGATCGCGCGGTGCAGTCCCGCCACGATGTCCTCGCGCTTTTCGCCCAGCGACAACCGGTCGCGCAGTTCGGCGCCGGCAAACACCGTGCAGGTCGAGTTGATGCGCGCCGGCTTCTCGGACTTCATGGCCATGGGGCCGAGCTCGTGCAAACCCATGTTCATCTCGTCGGCGATGTAACCCAGGTAGCGGCCGCAGCCGGCGGCACAGCGGTCGTTCATCTGGAAGCTGGTGACGATGCCTTTCTCGTCGATCTGGATGCCCTTGGTGTCCTGGCCGCCGATATCGAGCACGGTGCGGGTCTTCGGGTACATCATGTGCGCGCCGAGTCCGTGGCAGAGGATCTCCGAGCGGATGTGCTCCTTGGAGAAGGGCAGCGTCACCCGGCCGTAGCCGGTACCGACCAGATAGGACTCGGTGAGCTCCAGGGCCAGCGTCTCGTCGATCACCGTGCGAACGCGGTCAGCCTCATCGCCGAGCAGCGCGGCGTCGGCCTTGAGTACGCGCGCCAGCGCCTTGCGAAATTGCTCGCTCAGGTTCCCGGAAGGCGGCCGGTTTTCCACCTCGATGATCGACTTGTCGTAGCAGTTGAGCAGCATTTCGTAGGCGATGCCCGTCTCGCGCGCCACGTCTTCGGCATAGGCGTAGAAGCGGGCACCGGCGATGTCGCGGAAGAAGTCCGACTTGCGGTTGGCGCCCGGCGCATACAGCGACGGTGCTTCCTCGCGCAGCCGCCGGAACGATTCGCCGAGGGCACCGCGCAGCTCCTGTTCGACACTGGCAAAGCGCTCGCTGGCAGTTTGTCCCAGGCAGGTCTCTTCGAGGTCATTGAGCTGCGTCGAGAACTGCTCGAGCCGGAAAGAGCGTTCCAGCGCACCCAGGAAATCGCCGAGCCGGTCGCCGAGCAGGCCCGATTCGGTGAGCGCACGGCGGAACAGCGTGAAGCGCCCGTCCACGCGGGCTTCCTCGCTGGCGACGCGCGCCGCGGTGCCGTAGTTGGAGCGCGAGTTGGTGATGCCGCGGCCGATGACCTGGCTGTTCTCGTCGATGACCACGGACTTGGTGGTGGTCGAGCCCAGGTCGATGCCGACGAAGGTCTTCATGGCCGCTGCACTCATGCTGCGCTCCGGGCGCCGGCGCGGCGCTGTTCGATCATCTGCAGGTAGCTCTCCAGACGGTTCTTGATGTTGGCCGCCGAGAAGTAGCGCGGGTCGACCAGGTCGGACTCGATGAAGGCGGTCGGTTTGCCGGTGCGCTTCTCCACTTCGCGCATCATCAGCAGCTGGCCGGCCGAGAAGCTGTTGCAGCTCTTGATGGAGTTGATCAGCAGGCCATCGGCCTGGTACTCCTCAAGGTAGTTGGTCAGCATGTCGATACGCTGCGGCAGGTTGCGGTTGGTGTAGACGCCCAGGCAGTACTCCGCCAGTGACTCGAGCGGATGTTCCGGATCGTGGCGGAAGCCGAAGTCGTAGGTGCCGCCGACCTTGGTGTAGCTCGATGCGACCACCACCGCACCCTCGTCGTAGAACATCTTCCAGAACTGGCGGAAGTTGGTGTAGTTGGGCGGGCCCTCGACGACCAGCCGGTACTTCTCCTGCGCCATGTCGCCTTCCGGCGTGACCGGACCCTTGCCGGCTGCCAGCCGCGCATCGATCTCCGAGCGCAGGAACTTGTAGTACTCGATCGCATCGTCGGTGCCGCGAAAGGCGCCGAAGATCGGGCCGATGTAGTAGATGCCGCCGAAGTAGGCGTCGATGGGCGAGGGCTTGTTGCGCGCGGTCTGCAGCACGTAGACCAGGTCGTCCTCGGCCTGGGCGGACTTGCGCAGCCGCTCGCGCAGCTTGTCGATGTCGAACTTCACGCCCGACACCTTCTCGAGCTTGGGAATGACCTCTTCCCTGAGCTGCTTGACCATGTACTGGACCATGTTCGGCGTGATCTTGCCGTCGGCCTG
>JAHDYN010000101.1 GCA_023383735.1 Gammaproteobacteria bacterium
TGGTTGCCGAAACCCTGGTCGAGGATGCCGCCGACTTCGAGAGTGCCGGCAATGAAGGCTTTCGACGTCTGTTCAGGTACATCAGCGGCGACAACAGGGCACAGGCGAAGGTCGCAATGACTGCGCCGGTATCGCAAACGGCAGAGAGCGAGAAGATCGCCATGACGGCACCGGTACAGCAGACCGGTTCGGAGCGCGGCTGGCGTGTTGCCTTCACGCTGCCGGCGGGATACACGCTTGAAACGGCACCCGTCCCGGACGACGCGCGAATCAGCATCATTCCGCAACCGCCCAGGTTGTTCGCGGTACTGCGATACTCCGGGCGCTGGACCGAAAGCAACTACGCTGCCAGTCGCGATGAATTGCTGGGTTTGCTGTCCACCGCCGGTATCGGCACGCGTGGCGAACCACAACTGGCCCGCTACAACGCGCCGTTCGTGCCACCCTTCATGCGACGGAACGAAGTGCTGATCGAAGTCGATTCACTGCCCGCGCACTGATATTCTCCGGCCTGTCGGGGCCAGCGGGCAGGAACAGGGGATGACCGCCGAGATCTATCTCAGCCTCAAGTGGCTGCACATCGCCTCCGCCTGCATTGGTTTTGGCTCCAACGTCACGCACATCTTCTGGCTGCTCGCAGCCAACGCAGACCCGGTGCACCGCTCCAATATCCTGCGCCTCATCAAGAAGATCGACGACCGGCTGGCCGTACCTGCCTATGTCGTCACCACCATCTGCGGCACCGTCATGTGGCTGGCACTCTGGCCGACAAACACCCCGTGGATCATCGTCAGCCTGGTGGTGACGCTGGTACTCGCGGCGATGGGTACCGCCTACGGTCCGTTCATGAAGCGGTGGATTCGCCTCACGGCGCTACAGCAAGCGGAGCAGCGACAGATCGCCGGACTCTCCCGCGTGTTGACGACAGCATGGATCGGCATCACGGTGAGCGTTTTCGCGGTGCTCTACCTGATGGTCTGGAAGCCCGTGCTCTGGTAGAGGCAGAAATCAGATGAACAGGGCGTTCTTCGTGACCATACACCAGATGACGTAGAAGGTCAGGATCGTCGACCCGATGCCCCGGATAGCCGCTGTCTTCACATCCCGCTTGGGGTCTGCCGCATGGGTATCTACGGCATAGCGGATGATGTCCGGCACCAGCTGGATCGCCGCCATGATCCAGAAGGCGACGTAGGCAGCCAGCGCCCAGGGGGCCGAGGCAAAGCCGCCGAACCAGCCATTGAGCAGCAGCAGGCCGGCAAGCGGACTCAGGATCGACGTCGTTGCGGTAATGCCCAAAGCCATCTTGCGCAACATGGCACGCGCCATCACGCCCGTCGCGTGGTCGGCGGTCATCCTGATGCGCATGGCCCAGATATTGCTGAACAGTGTGTGACCGAAAAAGATGAAGCCTGAAAACTCGTGGATCACCAGCAGGAAAACCGCACCGTGCTCCCAGTCACGCAGCACGGCAGGTGGCATCACGGACACGCCGAGCAGGGGCGCCGTATACAGGGCCATGACGAAAAAATACAGACTGTAACGAATCGCCATCGGCGCGCTCCCCCGCAAACAGGCCTCAGATGCCTGATTCGAAGCGTAGCTGATAGTTGCCGATGGTTATCAGATCACCGCTGGCGAGCGCCCGGTTTTGCACGGTTTGTCCATTTACGCGGACAGCATTGGTGCTGCGCAGGTCAACGATGTGCGCCTCTGTTTCCGTGATGGTCAGGACGGCATGATGCCGGCTCACGAAGCGGCTTCGGAGACAGAGATCATTGTGGCGGCTGCGACCAATCAGCATCCGGCCACATGCAAGCGGTCGACGCTCGATGATGGCGCCATCAAGCATCACGACCAGGCTTCGGGGCAGGGTGGGGACAACCCGCGGCTGAGCGGGCGCAGAGGCGGGCGGATTGCGGACAACCGTGAGCGCGGCATCGACAACCCGGACCACGGCAACATCGAGATCGAAACGTTCACGCGTGAATTGCCTGAGTCCTGTCATGCCGGGTGAATCCAGAATCCGGCCCAGTACATGGGTACCGGCCAGCACGAAGGTTGCTGCCGGGATGGCGGCAACCCGCACCCGCGACAGGACCTGCAGGAACTCAAGCACGCGAGGCCCGCATTGATCCGTGTGCTCGATCAGGAATACGGTCCGGCGTCCGTGCGCGCCTTCGTGGCGCAGAAAGACGACGAGGAGGTTATGCAGGTCATCGATCCCCGCAGCGTGCAGCTCGAAACCCAGCTGGGTCAGTGTGCGTGACAGGAAGTCCCGGATGCTGTCGCCCGGCGCATCGATCCGGACCAGGTGCACGTCATCCCGGCTCCGGCATTCCTCGGCGAGGTGGTCGAGCAGGGCAGCGAGCGCCGCTTGCATGCTGCCGACAAGCACGGCAAAGGGGCGCTGGCCACGCAGGCACCGGTTCAGGTAGGCGGAGGCGGGCGTCAAGGCCGCGGCGCGCAGCGGCGAGTCCTTGGCAACGGACTTGATCTCCCCGGGTTTGATCAGTGCGGACATGGATTCTCGAGTCTTTTTCTTGTTTGGGATCAGTCTAGTCAGGGCACTCCGTTATGTAAAGGCTGAAGAATCGGCGGGCGCTGCTCGCGGCGAATCCGCGAAGCGATGTGAATGATTACCTTCAATAACTTGTTTCAAAAACGGATTCTGGTGCAGGATGGCGCGCCGCCGGGGTGGCGGTTCAGGGAGGTGGAGTTGCTCACGGGCACGGGCTTGACGCTGTGGCGCGGTGCGAACTGCTTGTTCGACAAACTGTCGTTCTCTGCGGCACCGGGGGGTGCATTGCTGATCCGGGGTCCGAATGGCTCGGGCAAGACGACGCTGCTGCGCGTGATTGCCGGCCTGACCCTGCCCGAAGAGGGGGAAGTGCACGGGAATGGAGCGCCACTTTCCAGGCGTGACGAGTCAGGCCGGCACGTCATGGCCTATTGCGGCCATGCAACCGCGCTCAAGCCCGATCTGACCACGCTGGAGAACCTGCGATTCTTCGCCAGGCTGTCCGGCTATCCGACCGACAGTCTCGGTGAACTGCTGGCCGCTTCGGGGCTGGTTGCCTGTGCCGATCTTCCCGCCCGCGTGCTGTCAGCCGGGCAGAAGCGCCGCGCGGCATTTGCCCGTGTATTGATGTCCGGCGCCAGGCTCTGGCTGCTCGATGAACCCCAGACCAACCTTGATTCGGCGGGCCGCCAGTTTCTCGAGCGAATGCTGCAGGAACATCTGGCCACCTCCGGCACGGCGGTCATCGTGGCTCATCAAGCTGTCGACCTCGGTTCGGCGCCGACGGCGGTGCTGCAAATGGGAGAAACCGCTTGAACCTGGGACTGGGCGGGCTCTTCTGGGTGGTGCTTCAGCGCGATCTCATGGTCGCGATGCGGCGCTGGTCGGATATCTGCAATCCGGTGATTTTCTTCGTTCTGGTCGTTGCCCTGTTTCCGCTGGCACTCAATCCGCGTGCCGAATTCCTTCGCGCGCTCGCGCCGGGGGTACTGTGGATTGCCGCCTTGCTGGCAGCATTGTTGTCCTTGAACCAGCTGTTCCGTGCCGACATCGAGGACGGCACCATGGAGCAGCTCTTGACGCTGCCCTATCCACTCGGCCTCGTTATACTGGCAAAGACGCTGGCCCACTGGCTGGTGACTGGCCTGCCTGTCGTAGTCGTGGCGCCCATGCTCGCCATCACCTACCATTTGCCGGCCGATGCAATCGGCATCCTGCTGCTGTCGTTGCTGATCGGCACACCAACGCTCAGCCTGCTGGGGTCGATCGGTGCGGCACTGACAGCCGGGCTTCGTCAGTCCGGTGTCTTGCTGGCATTGATGGTCGGACCGCTGATGCTGCCGGTGCTGATGCTGGGCGCGCGTGCGACGGACATAGCCCTGAGCGGCGATGATCCGACCGGGCCACTTTATCTGCTGGGAGCACTCCTGGCTCTGGCCCTGAGTCTTGCGCCCCCGGCTGCAGCAATGGCCATTCGCATCAGCGCAGATTAGCTACGGAGCAACCGGGCATATGTGGACATGGTTTTTTCAACTCGCCTCGCCACCGCACTTCTATCGCATGGCGGCCAGCCTGGTGCCATGGCTGCTCTGGCCGGCATTGCTGCTGATCCTTGTCGGCGCATGGGGTGGCCTGGTGCTCGCACCTGCCGACTACCAGCAGGGTGAGGGCTATCGGATCATCTACGTGCACGTGCCATCGTCCTACCTGTCGATGATGGTTTACGTGACCATGGCGGTTGCAGCCGGCATCGGCCTGATCTGGCGCATCAAGCTGGCACACGCGGTCGCCGCCAGCTGCGCGCCGGTTGGCGCCACCTTCACGGCAGCAGCATTGATCACCGGCATGCTGTGGGGCAAGCCGATGTGGGGCACCTATTGGCAGTGGGAACCACGCCTGACCTCCGAGCTGATCCTGCTGTTTCTCTACTTCGGCTATATGAGTCTGCGCAGCGCATTCAATGACCTGAACCAGTCGGACCGCGCCAGCGCGGTGCTCGCGCTGGCGGGTGTCGTCAACGTGCCGATCATCCACTTCTCGGTGCTGTGGTGGGCGGGGCTGCACCAGGGCCCCTCCATTTCGAAGATCGATGCACCATCGATTGCCTTCGCCATGCTCTGGCCGCTGCTGGTGATGATTCTGGGCTTCACGCTGTTCTTCCTCGGGATACTTGCGATGCGCGTGCGCGGGGAGGTCCTTGAACGCGAATTCCACTCCCGTTG
Organism: Gammaproteobacteria bacterium; assembly: GCA_023383735.1. Classification (GTDB taxonomy): domain Bacteria; phylum Pseudomonadota; class Gammaproteobacteria; order Steroidobacterales; genus SHZI01. The sequence continues at coordinate 4,744 of JAHDYN010000101.1, forward strand.
GGCACAGGATGTGCTGCGTGGCGTCAGCCGGGTGGAGGCAGCCTGATGAGCGAGTTTTTTGCCATGGGCGGTTACGCCAAATACGTATGGTCGTCCTTCGGCGTCACCGCCATCGTGCTGATACTCAATCTCCTCGCGGCACGCCGCCAATTGCGTCAAACCAGGGAACGTCTGCAGCTTCGGCTGGTCAGACAGTCGGGCAGAAAGGTGAACACATGACTCCTCGCAGACAAAGAATGGTACTGGTCGGGCTGTTTGTGGCGGGTGTCGCCGCAGCGGTTGGTCTGGCGTTGCGGGCCTTCCAGGAGAATCTCCTGTATTTCTATACACCCACCCAGGCCATCGCGGGAGAAGCGCCTGATGGCAAAAAGATCCGGCTTGGCGGCATGGTCCAGGAAGGCAGCGTGCGTCGCGAACCCGGCGATCTGGAGCTTCGCTTTGATGTCAGCGACAACGAGAAAACCATGACAGTTGCCTACTCGGGTGTGCTGCCCGACCTGTTCAAGGAAGGGCAGGGCGTGATTGCCATGGGCCATCTCGGCGCCGACGGCGTATTCCAGGCCGAGGAAGTTCTGGCCAAGCACGATGAAAACTACATGCCACCCGAGGTCGCTGCGACGATGGCAACCGACGGGCAGGGCACCCCGGCAGCACCGCCACGCAGTGACGCGGCACTGAACTGACTCCAGGTCCAGGGTTTCTCATGATTCCGGAGATTGGTCAGATCTGCCTGGTGCTTGCCTTGTGCCTGGCTGCATTCCAGGCGGTCTTCACGCTGGTTGGCGCGCATACCGGCAAGACGAGCTGGATGGCGGTTGGTACACCCGCTACCGCCGGCCAGTTCGTATTCGTCGCGGCGGCTTTCGTCGCGCTGGCCTGGGCTTTTCTGCATGACGACTTCTCCTTGCTTTATGTAGCCAGCAACTCGAACACGCGGCTGCCCGAGATTTACAAGGTTGCAGCAGTCTGGGGCGGTCATGAGGGCTCGCTGTTGCTCTGGGCGCTGGTACTGTCGATCTGGGCGATTGCAGTCGCCGCGCTTTCAGGCCGCCTGCCGGAGGATATCCGGGCACGGATTCTCGGTGTCATGGGCGCCGTGAACTCCGGTCTCATCGCCTTTGTGCTGTTTACCTCCAACCCGTTCGTTCGGCTCGATCCCATTCCCTTCGACGGCAACGACCTGAACCCCTTGCTGCAGGATCCGGCGATGGCCCTGCATCCGCCAATCCTGTATGCGGGCTATGTCGGCTTTTCCGTTGCCTTTGCCTTTGCCATCGCCGCACTGCTTGCCGGCAAGATCGACAGCGAGTGGGCCCGCTGGGCACGACCATGGACGACAGCTGCCTGGGTCTTCCTGACCATCGGCATCGCCCTGGGCAGCTGGTGGGCCTATTACGAACTCGGCTGGGGCGGCTGGTGGTTCTGGGATCCGGTAGAAAACGCCTCGTTCATGCCCTGGCTGGTGGGTACCGCGCTGATTCACTCACTCGCGGTGACCGAGAAGCGGGGACTCTTCAAGGGCTCGACCCTGCTGCTCGCGATCAGTGCCTTTTCCCTGAGCCTCGTCGGTACCTTTCTGGTGCGCTCCGGCGTACTGGTCTCGGTGCATTCCTTTGCTTCGGATCCGGCGCGGGGATTGTTCATCCTCGGCTTTCTGGCGGTCGTGATCGGTGTGGCGCTCGGGCTCTATGCATGGCGTGCACCGACACTTGACCGGGCGGTTGGCTTCAGTGCCTTCTCGCGTGAAACCTTTCTGCTGATCAACAACATCCTGCTGTGCGTAGCTGCCGGACTGGTCCTGCTGGGTACGCTCTATCCGCTGTTTCTCGATGCGATCAATGCCGGCAAGATATCGGTGGGGCCACCGTATTTTGAAACGGTGTTCCTGCTGCCGATGTTGCCACTGCTCGTCGCCGTGGGCGTGGGCATGCACACGGCCTGGCGCTCTGCAGATACCTCGGCAGTCGCGAAGCGACTGCGCATCCCTGCAGCGCTCGCCGTGCTGGCGGGCATTGCCATCACCCTGTTTGTCTATGGCG
>JAHDYN010000102.1 GCA_023383735.1 Gammaproteobacteria bacterium
GCCGACTGCCGCATCATTCTCGGCGGCGGCGTGGGTGAGACCTATGTGCGCGCGACCAGTGCCGAAGCAGCGCTGCACGGGCAGCCAGCGGGCGAAGCGGGCTTTGCCGCGGCTGCGGCGGCGGTCGTCGATGACTTCGACGCCGTGGAGGATCACCGCGCATCGGCAGCCTACCGCCGCCACATCGCCCAGGTCTATGTACGCCGTACCCTGGCCACAGCCCTCGCGCGGCTCGGCTGAGACAGGAAGTCGAAGATGAAAACCATCGAACTGCAGATCAATGGCGCCGCACATGAAGTCTCGATCGAGGCTGATGAAACCCTGCTGCAGGTGCTGCGCAACCGCCTTGACCTGATCGGTACCAAGAAGGGCTGCGACTCCGGAGGCTGCGGCTGCTGTTCGGTGCAGGTAGACGGCAAGGTCGTGTACTCCTGCATGATGTATGCGGCGGGTGCCGCCGGGAAAGCCATCACCACCATCGAGGGACTGGGTGACGGTGGCACGACGCTCGATCCGCTGCAGCAGGCCTTCATCGATGCCGGTGCAGTGCAGTGCGGTTACTGCACGTGCGGCATGATCATGAACGCCAGCGAACTGCTCGCCACCACCAAGAACCCGGACGAAGACCAGATCCGGCACGCGATCGCCGGCAACCTGTGCCGCTGCACGGGGTACACCAAGATTGTCGACGCCATCAAGCTGGCGGCCACACGGATCGCCGGCCGGGCGATGGAGAGCCCCGAATGAGCCTGATCGGAACAAGCCCGCAACGTCCCGACGCCTTCGACAAGGTCACCGGCGGCAAAGGATTTCCGGTCAACGTCAAGCTGCCCGGCATGCTGCACGCCAAGCTGCTGCGCAGCCCCTACCCGCACGCCCGCATCCTCCGCATCGACACCAGCGCCGCCGAAAAACTGCCGGGCGTGAAGGCCGTGCTGGTACCGTCCGAAGTACCGAAGCGCAAGTACACACCGGTGTACTTCGTGCCCGCGGCGGCCGGCAGCATGGTGCAGGACATGCTCATCATGAGCGATACGGTGCGCTTCGCCGGTCAGCCGGTGGCAGCCGTGGCAGCCACCTCGCTGCGCATCGCCGAACAGGCCATCGAACTCATCGAAGTCGACTATGAAGAGCTGCCTACCGTCTTCGATCCCGAAGAAGCGATGCAGCCCGGTGCACCGCAGTTGCATGAACACGCGGCAAACAACGTGGCCGTCAATCCGGTGATGGGATTTGGCGATCTCGACAAGGGTTTTGCCGAAGCCGACCACATCTTCGAGGGCGTGTACAGCAGCCACCGGGTGCATACCTGCTACATGGAGCCGCGCGTATGCATCGTGGACTGCGACCGGCAGGGAAACTACACCGTGCACTCGTCCACGCAGCACCTGTTTGGCGTCCGGGAAAAGCTCGCCTATGCGCTGGAGATCCCCGAGAGCAAGGTGCGTGTCATCAAGGCGCCCTACATCGGTGGCGGCTTCGGCGGCAAGCTGGACATCGGCTACATTGAGCCGGTCGCGGCCCTGCTGAGCAGGAAGACCGGCCGGCCGGTGCGCATCGAGCAGACGCGCCATGAAGACTTCATCAGTACGGCACGCCACCCGATCAAGGTCTACCTGAAGACCGGCGTGAAGAAGGACGGCACCTTCACCGCCCGCCATGCAAGGAGCATCCTCGACACCGGCGCCCATGCCACGCACGGCGCCGAGGTCATCAACGTCCACGGCGTGTTCGGCCTGCTGATGACCTATCGCTGCCCCAACAGCAAGTGGGAAGGCTATACGGTCTATACCAACAACATGATCGGCGGCGGCTATCGCGGCTACGGCTCGCCGCAGGCCTGCTTTGCGGCTGAATCGCAGATCGACGAGATCTGCGAGCAACTCAAGCTCGATCCCATCGAGTTCCGCCGCAAGAACGCCTGGCACGCCGGTGAACCGCATCCGATGGTCCCGGGCGTGACGCTCGACAGCTATGCCTTCGATGAGTGCCTGCAGAGCGGCGCCGAGCGCATCGGCTGGTCGCAGCGGAAAAAGGCCGACAGCGGCAGCGGCACGAAAAAGCGCGGCATGGGCTTTGCCTGCCAGCCGCTGTGGGTCAGCGGCTGCGTCGGCTTCCCGGATATCTACGAGCACTCGGGCGCCATCATCAAGCTCAACGTCGATGGCACCGCCGACCTCGCCATCGCCACGATGGACATCGGCTCCGGCCAGACGACCACGCTCTGCCAGATAGCGGCTGAAGAACTCGGCCTGCCGATGGAGGCCGTGCGCATGGTGCAGAACTCCGACACCACCACCGTGCCGGTGGATGCGCCCACCCATGCCAGCCGCGCGACCTACAGTGCCGGCAACGCCGTGCAGGCTGCCGCGCGCACGGTCCGGGAACGCCTGCTGAAGGTCGCGGGCATCATGCTCGATATCAATCCGGAACAGCTTGCCGTGGCCAACGGCAGGGTCTCGGTCAAGGCCGATCCGAAGCGCTCGCTGAGCGTCGCCGAGGTCGTCACCCGCGCCGAATCTCCCTTCGTACAGCACGGCAAGAACGGCCCGGCACCGACCACGCTCGAGGAAAAGGGCACGATCATCGGCGTCTCCAGCCTCGCGCCGAAGAGCAATCCCTCGCCGGTATCGGTGGAGTTCGTCGAGGTCGAAGTGGATACGGAGACCGGCCAGGTACAGGTGCTGCGCGTGGTCTACGCGCACGACCTCGGCAAGCTGATCCACCGCAACGGCGCCGAAGGCCAGGTGGAGGGCGGCTTCCAGCAGGGCATGGGCTACGCGCTGATGGAAAACCTGCTGTTCGACCCGGTGTCCGGTTCCTGCCTGGCCGGTGACTTCCTTGACTACAAGATGCCGACCGCCGTGGAAATGCCGCGCGACATCCAGAGCATCTTCATCGAGTCCAATGAACCGAGCGGCCCCTTCGGTGCGAAGTCACTGTCGGAACCCTGCATCACGGTGCCCGCACCCGCGATCGCCAATGCGATCTACAACGCCATCGGCGTGCGGATCCGCGAGCTGCCGATCACTCCGGAAAAGATACTGGCCGCACTCGGCAAGCTCTGAGGGCACCCCATAGCCAAGCCTTGACTGCGTTGCGCAACGCGCTACACTGGTGCCCGGTGATCAAGTCATTCAAGCACAAGGGGCTGGCGGAGTTCTTCGATTCCGGCTCGACCCGCGGCATCAAGGCGGCGCATGCCAGGAAGCTGCGCATGCAGTTGGCTGCGATGGATACGGCTACAGTCATTGAAGACATGAACATCCCCGGGTATCGCCTTCATCCATTGAAAGGTGATCGCAAGGGCCTCTGGTCCATTACGGTCAGCGGGAACTGGCGCGTTACGTTCGGGTTCACGGACGGAAACGCCTATATCGTCAATTACGAGGACTATCACTAATGGCCATACACAACCCTCCTCATCCAGGCGAGTTCATTCAGGCAACGTACATGGAGCCTTTTGGGGTTAGCTGCCGGTCTTTGGCTGAGCATCTTGACGTGGCGGCCTCTACGCTCAACCGCATACTCAAGCAGCAAAGTGGCGTGAGCCCTGAAATGGCTCTGCGTCTTGCCAAAGTGCTGGGTCGCTCCCCGGAAAGCTGGCTGGCAATGCAGGACGCCTATGACCTTGGTGTGGCCATGAAAACGGTCAAGTTGTCCGGCGTACAGCGTCTAAATCTCGACGCCGAATAACGATTCGTATGCGGCTGGGGGTCGCGCCTCAGCCGCCAATGTCGATTGGGCCACCGGGCCGAGGACCAACGATGACACGTCCGCGAATCTGCTTGTGCCAGCGATCCGCCTTGTTGTTGATGATATTGGCTTGCTTTGCGGTCGTTGCCGGCCAATCAGCAGATGCTGCACCGGACACTGCCGAACTGCAAAAGCGGGTGCGCGCGGCCACATTCGAAGTGGTCATGCGCAAGCCGGATCAGGATACGCTGTCCTATGAGAAGCCGCTGCCGCTGGAGCTGCTGCCTTTCGCCGAGCGCAACGACAAGTGGCTGCCCATAGGTACTGCATTTGCCATTGGCCCGAATACCTTTGTATCAGCGGGACATGTGATGGCCGCCGGTGTCGGCAGCCAGTTTGGCGTACCGTCGCTTCGAGACGCCAACGGCAGCGTGTATCCGGTTGATCGGGTCCTCAAGTTCTCGCTGCATGAAGATTTCATGGTTTTCAGTGTGGTGGGAGCGCCTCTGGTGCGCCCACTGGAGACCAGCGCAACCAACGCAATCGATGACACCGTATTTGCCGTCGGAAATGCGCTTGGTGACGGCGTCGTAATTCGCGACGGGCTGTTGACTTCAATGACACCGGAAGATCAGGACGGACGGTGGGAATGGCTGAGGTTTTCGGCCGCTACCTCACCCGGGAACAGCGGCGGGCCGTTGCTCGACGCGCAAGGACGCGCGATCGGAATCGTGATCGCGCGGTCGCCAGGCGAAAATCTGAATTTCGCGTTACCGATCGTGCGAGTGACTGCCGACCCCGGGCGGGTCGCGGCATTCGACGTCAGAAGTTCCTTCCAACTGCCGGTACTGAACAAGGCCCTGGTGGCGAACTACAGGGACACATTCGACCTGCCACAGCCTTATTCGGAATTCGCTCGGCGGTGGCTCGCGTCGCGACTCGACTACTATACGAGAGAGCGCGACCGGCTATTGGCAGATCAGGCGGACGAGCTCTTCCCGCGAGGCAAGGCCGCAAAGCTGCTTGCAATGGACAAACGTCCGAAGACGCCCGCGCTGGTGACTCAGACCGATGATCATTCCTGGGAAGCGAATACTGGCGATGAGGCAGACAATACGGATTTGCCGGGCGAAGGCCGGGTTACCCTGCGCTTCGTCGGTGGGACGGGACTGTTCGAATTGAGGCGTCCTGACGCGGCCAGCGACGACGACTTTTATTCGGACTCCCGCACAGCAATGGATATGTTGCTCAAGGGCATGAAGATCAACCGGCTTGTTGGCCCCCAGTCGATCCGTGTAACGTCGGCCGGCCCCGCGCAGCGGGAATCACCGTTCGTTGACGAGTTCGGTCGCAAGTGGCAATCGCGTTCATGGCCCATGAGCTATATGGACGCCGAGGTACTCTCGCTGTGGCTGCCGGTACCGAACGGCTATGTCGGCATGCTGCAACTTGTGCCGTCGTCGAACCGTGAATTGGCGACTGCAGAATTGCAGCTGCTCGCCAATTACTTTCAGGCGCCTTACCGCGGAACACTTCCCCAGTGGAAGGCCTTCCTCGCACGTCGAGCGCTGCGACCGGCCACCTTTGAAGAAATCGAGATACTCCATTCTCCGGACAAGGGACTGCATTATGAGTCGCCACGGCTCACGTTTGCCGTACCGCCTGACATGTTGAAGATCAGCGGTGAGAGCCAGCTCAGACTGGACATGGTGTACCTGATGGATGACGACAAGCTGGCATGGGACGTCGGCGGGATCGCACTCCTGGCCGACGGCGGGGGCAAGTCTTACGTGGCCGCATACCGTCAACCGCGACCCGCAAAGGAAGCAGGCAAGGAACTGTTGCAACGCTGGGACGACATGGCGAACCACAGCAAGGAATTTGACGGCACCCTCGGCCATGACGGCACCTTGAAGGCGTTTTGGGTGAAGGCCTCGGCGGGGATGGCCCCGGCAGCAAATGATTCATCGGATCTCCCGGTGGCCGTCCTTTACGAACTGGTTTATCGGACGAACGAGACCATCCTGCCGCGCGATCTGGAGTTCCGGCGGCGGCAGCTCATGGAAGGCATCAAGGTCATGGAGCGCTGAATGTTCCGAGTCCTCTTGCGTGGCGTCTTTCCACTGCTGGCTTGCCTCTCAGGCGCGCTGCCACTGCATGCGCAAAGTCCGGGATTGCCGGACGCCGATTACCGGATCACTTCGGTGCAGGAGTGGGATTCGATTGCCGAAGGACTTCGCAGGGGCGCGTGGACCATGCGAGCACAAAGCGATTTTTTCGGCACAGATACCCGTGGACGCACGCTGGATGACGACTGGAATGAGTTTGTGGTGGCACGGGAGGTGCTCGCTCGGCTTGACGTTCTGAGGGAGAAGGCAATGGCACAGACAGCGACGGCCGATTCCGCCGGCTTGCAGTCAACGCTCAATGACGCAACTCCTTTATTGGTAACGCAAATCTATGCTGCAGCTCTTGTGATGACGTATTGGTCTTCCGAAGTTGCTGTCGAATACCACCGGGCCACTCTCGATCCCTGGCTGGACCGCGCATCCGGAGAACAGAAGAAAGAAGTCCGCGATCACATCGCCGCAACGATGCAGAGTCTGGTCAAGGCACTGGAAGACGGGCTGACTGAAACCAGCCTCGAAAAGAAAACGGAGCTGGTGAATGCGCTTGCGACCACGAGACGCACGGCAAACGACTACTACAATCAGCAGCGCCGCGGGCTATTGGAGAAGCTGGCAACGCTGCCGGGGGCGCCGCAACTCAGGTCGCGAAAACGCGAATCAGCATGCCCGCCACCCGTCATGCCGCTCACGGGCAAGGCAATACCCAGCCTCGCAAAGGGCAACGTGTCGCCCAGCGAAAATTACCCGCCCAAAGCCAGGATTGCCGATATCGAAGCATCCGTGATCCTTCAGGTTTCCATCTCGGAGACCGGCTGCATGGAATTCGCGCAGGTTATCGAGACATCGGGTGTAGAAGAACTTGATGAAGCTGCGCTGCTATGGGCGGAGCGTGCCAAATTTGTGCCGGCGGAGAAGGATCAGAA
>JAHDYN010000103.1 GCA_023383735.1 Gammaproteobacteria bacterium
GGTACGCGCCTGTTCGTGCACAGCGATATCTTCGACACGGTGGTCGAGCGGGTTGCGAAAATGGCAAGCCAGTTCAGGATTGGTCACGGTCTCAGTCCCGAGAGCGACCTGGGCCCGCTGATTTCCGCCGAACAACGCGAGCGCGTGATGGGCTACGTCAGTGCGGGACGCAAATCCGGTGCAGAACTGGTCTGTGGCGGCGATGTCCTCCCCGGCCGGGGCTTTTTCATGAAGCCCACCCTGTTCAGCAAGACCACGATGGACATGAGCATTGCCCGCGAGGAGATCTTCGGGCCCGTGCTGTGCGTGCAGTCCTTCGACGACATGGACTTGCAGGCGGTTGCCGATGAGGCAAACCGCAGCATCTACGGATTGTCGGGCAGCGTATGGACCAGGGATATCTCTGTTGCGCACCGGATGGCCGCGATGATCGATGCCGGACAGGTCAGCATCAACTGCCATGCCGCGGTCGACCCGGCCATCCCCTTTGGCGGCAACCGGCAATCCGGCTGGGGCCGGGAATTCGGCCGCGAGGGACTCGATGCCTACCTGAAGACCAAGGCGACGACAGTCATCTACTGAGCACTACCACCTGGCTGCTACCAGGCGACCGGTTCGCCGAACCGGTCCAGACAGGTTCCGCTGTGTTCAGGTGTCAGCCGGTCGAACACCCGCTGCTGCTCGCGCACGCTGTCGACCGGATCGATGGGTGCGCTGCTGCCGCCCAGATCCGTCTGGCACCAGCCCGGCGCCATCGAGATGACAATCAGGTCGCGCCATTCATTGGCAATGCCCTTCGTCAGCATGTTCAGCCCGGCCTTGCTCGTGCGATAGGCATGGGAGCCGCCCAGCGTGTTGCTGCTTATCGAACCGAGATCACTGGTCATCATCACCACCACTTGCCGCTTGCTCATGCGCACATTGGGCGCGAGCGCCACGGTGACACGGAACGGGGCCAGCAGATTGATTTCGAGTATCTCGCGCCAGATCGCATAGTCCATGCTGGCCAGGCTCTGGTAAACCATCCCCTCCGGCGCGCCAAGCGGACCATAGGTACCGGCATTGTTCAGCAGAATGTCGATGGGCATGCCGTGCAACTCGCGGACCAGCTCCTTGACGCTGCCTTCGCTGGTGACATCCAGGGAGTGGATCTGCACCCTGGCCGGAAACGCCTGCTGAAGGGCGCGTAGCTCGGTGGCACTCTCCGGATTGCGCGCACAGGCAAGCACACGCCAGCCGCGCTCGGCAAACTGGCGACTGTGCTCCAGACCAAGCCCCCGGTTGGCACCGGTGATGAGAACCGTTCCCGACATGCACCGGATTCTAAGGCCTTGCGATCGGCCCATGGGGCCGGGCTTGGCAAGCTGACTGGCAGTGACTAAGATCGTCCGCCTGCCGGTCGGACCAGGGATGCCAGACAAGCAATGACTTCAACCCGCCCCATACGTGCCTTGCTGCGTGGTCTGGAGGTGCTGCACGTGCTCAACCAGCGCAACGGTGCCACAGTTTCCGAGGTTGCTTCCGCCATAGAGCTGCCACGAACCACCACCTATCGCATTCTCGAAACGCTGTGCAACGCGGGCTATGCCTACCGTGCAGCAAGCGACGAACGCTATCGCCTCACCATCATGGTGCGCGGCCCTCGGATGGTTTCGATGACGAGGCCTGGGTGACCCAGATTGCCCGCCCGTACATGTATGAGCTTTGCACCGAACTGGTCTGGCCAATCGCGATCGCAACCCTGTCCGGCTCGACGATGCTTGTACGCCAGACAACCGACCACCGAAGTCCGCTGGCGGTCGAGAAGCGCGGGCCCGGCTTCCGGGTTGCCATCCTCACCTCTGCTTCCGGGCTCTGCTATCTGGCTCACAGCCCGTCCGAGCAGCAGGAAGCCCTGCTCGACCTGCTCCTGCGCCCGAAGCGCGGCGAGGAACAGCTGAGCAACCGGAAGAAGACCATCGAATTGCTGTCGGAGACGAAGAAGCGCGGCTATTCGGTATGGCGGCGTCCGCGCCGTATTTCAGATGAATTGAGTTTTTCGGTACCGATCATGGCGAGGGACCGGCTGCTTGCATCGCTCACGATCCGCTTCTCGAGTACGGCCGTACCCGAAGCAGATGCGATCCAGCGCTTCATCCCGAAGATGAAGGCGGTTGCGCAGCGGATTGGCAGTGATTTCCTCGCCCAGAATGAACATCAGGCGCTGGCCATCGCTGCCGACGCGCCCGGTACGGCCGGTAGCGGCAACTAGACGGCTCCGAAATGCAAAGGGCCGGTACACCACCGTGTACCGGCCCCGCAACGACTCCGCATCCGGCAACCCGGGCCTTTGCTGCCCTCAGGCGACCTTGCTGGCGGCCTTCTTGGGCTTTTTCGCTGACGACTTTCCTGCCGTGAACCGGGCCTGGAAAACCGGCTGCTTTGGCGCATCCAGACCGGTTTCCTTCTTGCATGCCTTCTTCAGTTCCGGAATCGTGCCACCGAAGTCGAAGAGCTTGGGCTTGCCACGCTTCTTGGCCAGCTTCGCCCTCAACGCCAGCGTTGCCTTCTCATCGGCGCTGCCGTCAGCCTTGATCACGACGCCGTAACGCTTCGCGCCTTCACGCGATACCAGCCCGGCTTCCACATCGAATGCAACCTGCTCGATCGGCCGCTTGAAGGGATCACCCCAGCCACCACCGCCCCAGGTATCGAAGTACAGCAACTCGCCTTCGAGCACAGGAATGCGATCGCACTTCGAGGGCAGCAGCACCTTCTTGCCGTTCTTGCGGATCAGCGTCTTGCGGCTGCGCGCACCGGGCTCGCCACCGGTGACGCCCCACGGGTAGGTCAGCCAGCGATCATCATGGATCGAGATCTGGCCATCTTCCAGGAAGCGATAGGCGACACGCAGTGCATTGCCGCCACGATGAAGACCGGCACCACCACTGTCGATGATGGTCTCGTAGGCCTCGATCCGCAGCGGGAAGTAGCTTTCGAGGAATTCGTTGGGTACGTTGGTGAAGCTCGGCCACAGCGAGTGCCCGTCCGGCCCGTCGCCCGAAGGCTTGCCCGGAACGCCACCGAAGCCGATGGAGAACAGCTGATACCACTCACCGTTCTTCCGGTAACCCGAATACATGAGGTGCGGACTGTCCGAGAAACCCGCCGCGCAAAGAAAGTCAGGATTACCCTGTCCGAGCAGACCACCGAGGATGTCGAAGATACGGCCCAGTGCATGCGTGCGGCAGGACAGGGCTGCCGGCGCGCGCGGCTTGAGCAGCGTACCCTCGGGAATCCGCACTTCCATCAGGTCGTAAAAACCGTCGTTGAACATGATCTGCGGGTCGAAGACCATGATCATGTAGACGCCGCAGAACATCTTGAACATCTCTTCGTTGAGAAGGAAGTTCACGGAACCCGTCGACTGGGGATCGGTGCCTTCAAAGTCAAAGATGACCTTGCCACCTTCGCGCCACATCGCACACTTGATCTTGTAGGGCCCCATGCCCATGCCGTCGTCGCACAGATAGTCCTCGAAGTACTGGCGCTTGGTCGGCACGGTGTCCTTGATGAGCCGGGCCATGGCGCGCTTGTTGCGGTCGAGGAGCTCTTCGAGAGCCGAATAGAACAGGTCATCGCTGAAACGGTTGGCGATCTCGATGACGCGCTTCTCGGCCGTACGGATGGCCGCGACGATGGCGTGGAAGTCGCTGCGGTTCCACTGCGGCATGCGGCAGTTGTGCAGGATGAGGTTGAGAATATCCTCCTGCAGCACATCCTTCTTGTAGATCTTCATCGGCGGAACGCGAATGCCTTCCTCGAAGATCGACTGTGCATCCGTCGGCATGCTGCCCGGCACCTTGCCACCGATATCGGTCATGTGACCGAACATCGCTGCATAGGCCAGCAGCCGGCCGTCCTTGAAGATCGGCCGCAGCAGCAGCCAGTCGTTGGAGTGGCTTACCGCACCATTGCAGGAGTAGGGATCCGTCGTGAGGAATATGTCGCCCTCTTCGATGGTGCCCTCATAGGCGGCCTTGAAGCCGTAAATGAAGCTGCCGAACTGCCCGACGACCATCTTGCCGTCGACGTTGGCGATCATCGGGAACTCGTCGTGCTGTTCACGGATACCCGGGGACATGGCCGTACGGAACAACACGGCATCCATTTCCCAGCGTGCGTTCAGCATGCTGTTCTCGATGATATCGAGCGAAATCGGATCGACGTCGACCCGCTTGAAAGGCCGCGGCTTGGTTTCAACAATTCTGGCTGGCATCTGTTTGCTCCTGCGCTCTTGGCTGAGTGGGGCTTGATGAATCAGGTTTCAGGGGTGATGAGGATATTGCCCCAGTCATCCACCTTGCCCTGGTGCCCCGGGAGAATAAGGGTCGTCGAATCCATCTCCATAACGATGGCCGGACCGCTGACCACGTTGCCGGACCGCAGCTTCGACCGGTCATAAAGCGTGGCATCCCGGTCCCTGCCTTCGACGAAGATCTTGAGTTTCGCGGTTGCCGCTGCCGAGGGGCTTTCGCCGCCCTTCGGTGCCTTCGGCGCGCGCACATTGGTTGCCCGCCCCTGGGCAACAGCGCGCAAATTCACCAGTTCCTTGTCGTGCGGCAGGGCAAAGGTGAACAGCTGGCGGTGCATCTCGTCGAAGCGTTCACCGATGACGTCCAGACCGCGGGCATCGAACTCCTCGATCTCGAAATCGACCGTCAGCAGCAGACCCTGACCGTGATAACGGATATCAACCTGATAGCTCAGCGTCTGATCGGACTTGGGAATGCCCTCGTTGTCCAGTGCCTTCGACGCCTGCTTTGCCAGGTCGCGAAAGGTCTTCGCGACTTCCTTGACCGAGGTATCACTGAAGCGGCGGATGAAGGTACGCGAAGCATCGTCGCGCACCCGCGTGGTTGCATCACCGTAGGCGCACAAGACCCCGGGCCCCGGCGGAATGATGACCGGCCATGACTTCGTCAGCTTGCCGACGGCGTTGGCATGCAGCGGACCGGCACCACCGAAGGCCATCAGCGCAAAGTCGCGCGGATCGTAACCCTTCTCGACGGACACGAGGCGCAACGCGCCGTACATGTTCTCGTTGACGATGTCGATGATGCCGGCAGCGGCCTGCTTGAGGCTGATGCCGAGCCCATCGGCGATGCTCTGTACGGCTGCTTCCGCGAGATCGCGCCGGATCTGCATATCGCCACCGAGACGTACCTCGCCGCTCGGAAGATAACCGAGCACCAGGTTTGCATCGGTTACAGTCGGCAGCGTGCCGCCACGGTTATAGGCGGCCGGACCCGGCAGTGCGCCGGCGCTCTCCGGACCGACACGCAGCGCCTTGGTCAGCTCGGGCACCTTGGCAATGGACCCGCCACCTGCACCAACGGTACGCACGTCGACCGACGATGCGCGCACCGTAACGTCGCCGACTGTGGTTTCACGCCGCAGCTGCGCCTTGCCATTTTCGACCAGACAGACGTCCGTGGACGTGCCGCCCATGTCAAAGGTCAGCAGATTCTTGAATCCTGCCTGCTGCGCCACCCACACCGCACCGGACACACCGCCAGCAGGGCCGCTCATCAGCAGGTTGACCGGCAAGGCTTCCGCCGCCTTCGCGGAAGCCAGACCACCGTCAGAACGCAGGATGTGCAACTGCACCTTGCTCATGGTCTTTTTCAGATTCTTCTGCAGGTTGCGGACGTAGGTCTCGACCTTCGGACGCACATAGGAGTTGGCCACCGTGGTGATGGTGCGCTCATATTCCTGCATTTCCGGCGCAATGTCGGATGACAGTGAAACCGGAATGTCCGGCATGATCTCCCGCGCGATCTTGCCGACGCGCTGTTCATTCTCGGGATTTGCAAATGAATTGATCAGCGAGATCGTCAGCGCCTCGATACCCTTCTTGCTGAGGGCCTTGAGATCGCGACGCAGCTTCGCTTCGTCAAGCTTCCGTACCAGCTCACCGCGTGCACCGATGCGCTCGTCGGCCTCGATGGTGAGAGCCAGCGGCGCCATCGGCAGGCTCTTGTTGTAGATCACCCAGCCACCCAGACCACCCGGAACAAAGGACCGCGCGATCTGCAGGACCTGCCGATAGCCTTTGCTGGTGACCAGACCGACCTTCGCGCCCGAGCCGGTCAACACCGTGTTCGTGGCAACCGTGGTGCCATGCATGATGTGATGAATCTGGTTGGGATCGATGCCCGCGTTGTTGCAGACCTTGGCGATGCCATTCAGCACGCCGACCGATGAGTCGTGGGGTGTGCTCGGCACCTTCGCCGTGAAAATATCCCCGTTCTGCTCATTGATGAGCAGCAGATCCGTGAACGTGCCTCCAACGTCAACCCCCAGACGGTAACTCATACGGCCCTCTCAGATTTTCCAGTATTCGTTGATCAGTTCGGTACCGCGATGCAAGCCCCCGCGACACCGGAGCATTCAAAGTAGTGGTCGTATCCGGTCAGGCTGTACCAGCCTTCCGGTATTTATCGGCAATCTGCGGAAACATGCCGGCCTTGGGCAACATCGCTGGCGTGCTGCGACCGAGTTGCTCCTGCAGCCATTGACTCGTCGCGATGATCTTCTCCAGCGATACGCCGGTATGGATGCCGGAACGGTCCAGCATGTAGAGCAGATCATCGGTCGGGATATTGCCGGTAGCCGCCGGCGCAAACGGACAGCCGCCGATTCCGCCGATACTTGCATCGAGTGACGCGACACCGGCTGCGATCGCGGC
>JAHDYN010000104.1 GCA_023383735.1 Gammaproteobacteria bacterium
AGACACCGATATGCCCGCCCGGCATGGCAAAGGCGTTGATGTCCTCGGAATCGAATACCTCGACATCCCATTCCTTGTCCGAGTACGGCCGCTCCAGTTCGCTGATGATCGCCGCGGAGATGCAGTTGATGTATGCGCGGGTCCGCACATCGTTCGACACCACCAGCTCTGCACGCATTTTCTCGAACTGCTTGTCGGACTCGGTTTCGAGCTCGGATTCGCTGGCCAGCGGCAACGCACAGCCTGTCAGCACCGCAACCAGAACGGCTGCGAGGCTTGCAGTCCGAATGCGCCCCGGCATGTGAAACAGCGTCTGCATGGACAAATCCTATCAGTGAAACCGGCCTTCCTGATTGCGTTGCGACAGCCACAGCGCCGCTTCATCGACGGTTGCCCGCATGGCCGACAGCACGCGCTGCTGCAGGGTGGGCTTGGCATGGAAGCTGACGCGAACAAGGTCTGCTGAGTCCATCGCACGGATCAGGTAGTCATCACTGGTTTCGAGGGCATCGACCAGCCCGAGTTCCTTTGCCTGGGTTCCGTACCAGTGCTCACCGGTCGCCACCCGGTCGATATCCAGCGCCGGACGATGACTGGCCACCATGCTCTTGAACAGGCCGTGCACGTCCTCCAGCTCTTCGCGCAGCTTGGCCCGATCCTCATCGGTATTGCGACCGAACATCGTCACGGTGCGCTTGTAGCGACCGGCAGTCACCTGCTCGAAGTCCACGCCACGTGCATCCAGCAGACGGTGGAAATTCGGGATCTGGGCGATGACGCCGATGGAGCCGATCACGGCAAAGGGCGCCGCGATGATCCGGTTGGCCACGCAGGCCATCAGATAGCCGCCACTCGCCGCACCCTTGTCCACGATGACGGTCAGCGGGATCTCCCGATCGCGCACGCGCCTGAGTTGTGAGGCGGCGAGGCCGTGCTCGTGCACTGCGCCGCCGAAGTTCTCGACGCGCAGCACCACCTCGTCCGTGCTGCGCGCCACGGCCAGTACCGCGCTGATCTCCTCGCGCAGGGCCGTCACCGCCGTTGCGCGGATGTCGCCCTTGAAGTCGAGCACGAACACCCGGCGGCGGCCGTCGGCCTCACCGGCCTTTTCGGCGGCGGCAGCCACTTCCTTGTCGTGCTGTTTCTCGGCCTTGATGGCCTTGCGCAGGGCGCCCTTGGGCATCAGCGCCGCGCGCAGCTTGCGGGACCGGTCGCGATACTTGTCGTTGAGCTTTTCGATTTCGAGCCCGGAAGCCGCATGGCCGCGCCGCGACAGGCCAAACACCAGCATGGCGACAGCAGCGATGGCCGCGACGATGGTGAGGGCCTTGGCCAGAAACAAGCCGTAGTCGAGCAGAAAAGCACCCATCGTCCGCTACCTTGTTCAGCCGACCGGCAGGCCGACGTTGTTGCCTTCGAGTGCACGCTCGGCGCGGTAACTCGAACGCACCAGCGGCCCGGATACCACTTCGGTAAAGCCCTTCGACAGCCCCAGCCTGCGATACGCCGAAAACTCGTCCGGATGTACGTAACGGACCACCGGCAGGTGATTGAACGTCGGGCGCAGGTACTGGCCAAGCGTCAGCAGGCTCACGCCACTGCCGCGCAGA
Organism: Gammaproteobacteria bacterium; assembly: GCA_023383735.1. Lineage (GTDB taxonomy): Bacteria > Pseudomonadota > Gammaproteobacteria > Steroidobacterales > SHZI01. The sequence goes on from JAHDYN010000104.1 coordinate 1,611, forward strand.
TCGTCCATGGCCTGTGCGATCTCCGCTTCCGTCTCGCCGAGCCCCAGCATCAGGCTGCTCTTGACGAGTATCCGGCCAGGCAGTCCGGCACTGACATCGCGGGCGTGGGCCAGCACCGCCAGCGACTGGTCGTAGCCCGCGCGCGCATCGCGCACCGCGGGCGTCAGCCGCCGCACCGTTTCCAGGTTGTGCGCGAAGACCTCCAGGCCAGCGCCGACGACCGTGGCGACGGCGGAACGCTGCCCCGAGAAATCCGGCGTCAGCGCTTCAACGGCGGTGGCCGGATTCTGCGCCTTGATGGCCCGGATGCAGGCGGCATAGTGCGCCGCGCCGCCATCGGGCAAATCATCGCGATCCACGGAAGTGAGCACCACGTACCTGAGGCCCATCAGTTCCACCGAGCGCGCCGCATTGGCCGGCTCATCCGCATCGAGTCGGCCATGCGGATTGCCGGTGTCCACGGCACAGAAGCGGCAGGCGCGCGTGCAGATCCCGCCCATCAGCATGATGGTGGCCGTGCCGCTGCTCCAGCACTCGCCGATATTGGGACACATCGATTCTTCGCAGACCGTGGCGAGACGGTGGTCCCGCACGGTGCGCTGCACCTCGGCATGACGCCCGGCGGAAGCCAGCCGCACCCGCAGCCAGTCGGGCTTGCGTACTGACGGGGCTTCACTCTCGCCCTTGCGGCGCTTGATGCCGTTGCGGACGGCAACCACACCATCAGTCGTCCGGTACTTGGTACCGGTTTCGATGGGGATGCCCTTGAAACTGCTCATGCCGGACATTGTAGCCGGGACGACAGGAAACCACGCCCCTGGATCGAATACCCGGATGCCGACTCAGGACGACCCGGCGCGCGGCCGGGTCGTCCCGACATCAGCAGGCACGTTGACCTACTTGAGTACTTTCTGAACCAGCTCGGCCACGGACTGTGCCCATTCATCGATGCGCGGCTTTGCATTGTCCAGCGTCAGTTGCGCATCCTTGTCCGGAAGCTCCTGGCCCCTGCCCTCGCGCACCGACATGGCCAGCGCCTCGCCGCTCACGCTGTCCGACACCAGCGCCTCGACGTTCAGGTTCACATCCTGCTTGACGTTGCCGGATGCCCGCTTGGCACCCTGAACGACCAGCGCCACCGGGATCAGCTGCCAGGGCTTCAGTCCGGTGTTGTGCACATCCACTGCGGTGATCGCCACCTTGATCCGCAGCACACCCGGTCCCGCCTCCGTCACCTGGGGTACCCCGGCCAGGCCAACAGTCCGGAGGCTCGAGTCCAGATACGCCTGTATGTCCTTGAGCGCCTGGTCCGACACCTGCGCCGAAGCCTGCGGGGCCGGATAGAAAGTTACCGGCTCAAGCAGGATCTTCTGGTAGTTGGCCTTGGTGAGCTTGGGGCTTTCCCAGCGCATCAACTCGCTGCCCTTGGCATCCTTGTGCTTCTCGAGTTTTGTGTAGTCCGGCAAAAACCCCGAGTGTTGTTCCGCCATGGCCGGCGACAGGCTGGCCAGAACGCCGCAGACCGCAATGGCTGCAATACGTGAGACACTTTTTGCGAATTTCATTGTTTGTTCTCCGGTTCGTGTGCGAGGCAAGCAAAAGCATACGCCTTCCGGTAACCGGAGAAAGCAAAAAAATGCCCGGCACAAGGCCGGGCGAATATAGGGGGAAGGGGTCTGTCAGTCCCGAATAGCGTTGTCAGGGCTGACTCAGTGAACTCTGGACCAGTTGAGCAGCTCTACTTCCTGCTGGTCACGGTGGAAATTCTCGGCCAGTACCGCCTCGATCTCGTGCGGCTCCAGCACCTGGTTGACGGCATGGCTGAGTTCGACGACACCGCTGTATTCGTCAGCGAACCCCGGCTCGGCGGAGCGCAGCAGGAAGCGTGTGTAGTACTTCGCGCGCATGGCCTGAACAGTAGGCAAAGGCGCGCCGGCATTCCGTGAACGGCGCCACAGAATCGGAACGGGGGAAAGATCCGTGGGGCCGGCAAGAGCGGCAGCCACCGCCCCCCGGGCCCTGCCGGTCAATTCGGGCTCAGCCGGCTTCCAGCTGCGCCCAGGCCTCCAGCCATTGCGCTTCGAGCGCTGCCTGCTGTGCACCCACTTCGCTGTGCCGGGCGGTCAGGCGGGCAAACTCGGCGGCATTGTCGCTGTACAGCGTGGGGTCCTGAAGGCTGTTTTCCAGTTGTGCAAGGTCGCTGCCGAGTACCGCGATGCGCTGCTCGAGCTTCTCGATATCCTTGAGACGCCGGCTGCGCTTTGGATCGGCCTTGGGTGGCAGCGCTGCCTTTGGCGGCGGAACGGCCTTGACCGGCTCGGCGTCCTTCTCGGCCTTGCCGGAGCGCGCGCGCAACCACGCCGCATAACCGTCGAGATCACCGGCGAAGGGCTCAACGCGGTGATCGGCCACACGCCAGAAGGTGTCGCAGACCAGGCCGATCAGATGCCGGTCGTGGGACACCATGACGATTGCCCCGTCGAAATCGGACAGCGCCTCGGCCAGCGCCTCGCGCATGTCCAGATCCAGATGGTTGGTCGGCTCGTCGAGCAGCAGCACGTTCGGCTTGCGCCAGGCGATCAGCGCCAGCGCCAGTCGCGCACGCTCGCCGCCCGACATCACATCGACACACTGGAAGGCGCGCTCGGCCGGGAGGTACCACTTGCCGAGGAAGCTGCGCATCTCCTGCGTCCCGGCCTCGGGTGCGATGTCGCGCAAGTGGTCCATCGGCGTGGCGCCCTCACGCAGGCTCTCCACCGTGTGCTGGGCGAAATAGCCGATGCGCAGATCGCTGTGGGTACTGCGCTCGCCGCCGAGCGGCGGCAGTTCGCCCACCAGCGTCTTTACCAGCGTCGATTTGCCCGCACCGTTTGGCCCGAGCAAGGCCACGCGGTCGCCGGCCTCGAGTCCGAAACAGACATCGCGCAGAATCGTCACGCTGCCTGTTGCGCTCGACTCCTCGCCAGGCAGGTGATCCTCGCTGGCGTTGACCGCCGAGGCCCGGTAGCCGGCCTCGACGTGATCCAGCCGGACGAGAGAGAAGGGCAGTTTTGCGGGCGTTTCAAAGTTGATCCACAGCGAGCGCTCCGCGCGCACCGCCTCGGTGCCGCTGAGCTTCGCCAGGCGCTTCATCCGCGACTGCGCCTGCTTTGCCTTGCTGGCCTTGGCCTTGAAGCGGTCGATGAACTTCTTCAGGTGCTCGCGCTCGGCCTGCTCTTTTTCGAAAGCGATCTGCTGCAGGCGCAGGTGCTCGGCGCGCTGCCGCTCGAAAGCCGTGTAGTCGCCCGTATACAGTTTTGCCCGTTGCTCGTGCAGATGCAGGGTGTGCGTGCTGACACCGTCGAGAAACTCGCGGTCGTGGGAAATCATCAGCAGCGTGCCGGGATATTTCAGCAGCCATTGCTCCAGCCACAGCACGGCGTCCAGGTCGAGGTGGTTGGTGGGCTCGTCGAGCAGCAGCAGATCGGAGGGCGTCATCAGCGCCCGGGCCACGTTCAGCCGCACCCGCCAGCCGCCGGAAAATTCCGCGACCGGCTTCAGGTGGGTTGCAGCGGGAAAACCGAGGCCATGCAGCAATCGCCCGGCACGCGCGGCGGCATCGTAACCATGCACCTCTTCCAGCCGCTGATGCGCCAGTGCCACGGCTTCGTAATCCTCGGCCGCCATCGCGGCGGATTCGGCGCAGATGGCCGCCCAGACTTCCGCGTCACCTGAAATGACGAAATCGATGGCCGGGTCGGGCAGCGAGGGTGTTTCCTGGGCCACGCTGGCAATGCGAATGCGGCCTGACAGGTCGATGTCGCCCTGGTCCGCTTCGAGTTCACCCTGGATGGCGGCGAACAGGCTGCTCTTGCCGCAGCCATTGCGCCCGATCACACCCACCCGGCAGCCCGCGTGCAGGGACAGGTCGATACCGGACAGCAGCAGGTGCTCGCCACGCCGCAGGGCAAGGTTTCGGAAGGTAATCATGAGGGCGCGGATTATAGCCGCGGGGTATCCGGTTTTCTTGCAGAATATCCCCGTCATTCCGAGGGCACATGTGATGCAGATGGTGTTAAGCCTTGGCGTCTTGCTGGTAACCGGCATCCTGCTGCCCGGGATGGCAACCGCCGTTACCGCAGATGAGCCCTTCAAGGCGGTCATGGCGAGCCGCGCACAGGCCGAAGCCGCCGATGCTGCAATGCTGGCGCCCGGCAACTATGCGGCAGCAGTCAAGGCCCTGGAGCGCGCCCGCCGGCAGGCAGGATCCGGGAAGGCAACAGCGACACTGAACCAGGACATCAACGAGGCCGACAACCGGTTTCGCGCCGCCATCGCGGCGGCACAGCTGGCACGGAAGACCTTCGCCGACGTCATCCGTGAACGCGAAGCCGCTCGCAGCGCAGATGCCTGGCGACTGGTTCCGGAACGCTGGCTGAGGGCCGAACAGGACTTCAGTACCGCAACGAGGCGCCTGGAAGACGGCGGCCTGCAAAGCGCTGGCAAGTTCGGCGAGATCGCCGCCGAGAGTTACCGGGAGGCACAGCTGCAGGCACTGCGCAGTCGCTACCTCTCCCCGACCCGCGCCCTGCTCCTTGAAGCCGAGCGAGTGAAGGCCGGGCGTTACGCACCGCAGACCTTCGCGGAAGCCAACGCAAGGCTGGGCGAGGCCGAAGCGGCCCTGGCCGGCAACCGCTCGCAACCTGAACTGGCGGCCGCACAGATCGAGGCAGCGCAGCTCGCAGCCGCGCATGCACTGCATGTCGCCACCGCAATACGCCAGGTCGAGACAGATGAGCAGAGCCTGGAAGGCCTGGTGCTGTCGCTGGAGCAAAGCGTCCGGCGCATGGCCGAGGCTGCCGGCCTCCCTGCCGTCAACATCGCCGGCAATGCGGTGGATGCCGAAGCGCTCGTCACCGGATTGAAAGAGCTGCGCGCACGGGCCGAGAGCGCCGAGAAGGAACTCGGCGAGCGGGACCGGCGGTTGAAGGGCATGGAAGAGGAATTGCGCGAGCTGGACGCGCGCCTGGGCGGCGCGACCACCGAACGCGATCGGCTGCTGATGAAACAGGCTGCCGAGCA
>JAHDYN010000105.1 GCA_023383735.1 Gammaproteobacteria bacterium
TGGCTTCAGTCAGGCAGCCGTATCAATTGGCGCCGCCGAACTTGTAGTTGACCGTCGCACCGACCTGGCGGCCGGGTTGCAGTGTCAGGGCGAAGCCGCGACCGCTGGTCGAGGTTGCCACGCACTGTGCTGCGGTACCACCGGAGGCCGTACAGCTGGGCAGCGGGCCACCGGAGGAGGCCTGCCTGTCGATGTACCGGAGGATATCCAGCGGGGTGTCATCGTCGGTCAGGTTCTTCACCCAGAGCATGAACTCCCAGTTCTGCCAGTTCGCGCCAACGCGCGCACCGAGCAGATTCCGGTCACCCGTCTCGATCAGGTTGTGCTCCTGGGCGTACTTCGATTCCTCGAAGGTGTAATCGGCACCGACGAACATGCCGCCCCAGCTGAAGGGCATCTCGTAGCGGCTGAACAGCGCGAACTGGTTTTCCGGTACGCGCGGCGACTGCTTGCCGGATACATCACCAAACTCGTTGTAGTAGTTGGTGAGGTTCGTCCAGCCGGTCAGGTTGCCAACGAGGTCGGCCTGGTCGGTGCTGATCCGCTCCTTGATCTCGGAATCGGTCCAGGCGTAGATGAACCCGGCGGTCCAGTTGTCCGTGATCATGAAGTTGGTCTCGAGTTCAGCGCCCCAGACCTCGGTTTTGCCGACGTTTGCCAGTACCGACTGCGGCACGCCGCCCGGACCCTCGATATTGGTCGTGAGCTGCTGATCCTCGACGTCGTTGTAGTAGACGGCAACGTTGGCAATCAAGCGGCGGTCGAGCCACTCGGTCTTGGCGCCGATCTCGTAGCTCCACATCGACTCTTCATCGACCGCCCGGAAGCTTTCATCCGGCAGGCTCGTGATCGGATCGAGCGGCACCGTCGCGTTGAAGTCACCCGGCTTCACGCCCTTGGCGATGTTGGCATACAGATTGATGTCGTCCGTGTACTGGTAACGGAGCGTCAGGCGCGGAGTGAAGCTGGTGAAGTCCTTCCGGCATTCCGGGTTTGGACCGCAAGGCTCGACTGCACCGGAGCCATTGTTGACGACGTTCGATACCTTGATCTCGTCCCTGGAAAAACGTCCCTCGATACCGACCGTGAGGCGATCCGTGATGTCGAACTCCATGCCACCGAATACGGCGCGGTTCTGTACCCGCTCGGTGGTGAGATTGGCGACCGTTTGCAGTTCGGATACGCCGCTGGCGAGAACCTTGCGGTTATAGACTTCCCAGTCCTTGATATCGAGGAAGTAGAAGCCGAAGGTACCGCGTACTGCGGCGTCCTGCGGCGAGGTGACCCGCAGCTCCTGGGTGAAGGTCTCCGACCGGTCCTTGTCCAGCTGGTAGAAGCTGCCGGCTGAAGCCCCGAAGGGGACGGGATCGTAGTTTGCGTACGAATTGTCAAAACCCGTTCGTACGGTGTCCGTGATATAGCCGCTGGTGCTGGTGAAGGTGTAACCGCTCGGACCCGTGTAGTCGACGACCAGGTTGAGCAGCTCGCGATCCAGTTTGGTGCCGGACATGCCATCGCTGAGGCCCGTCGTGCTGCTTACCGCGTTCTCCAGCAGGTCGGTGGCAAGGCTGAGGTTGCTCTCGTCCACTATCGCGGTTCCGCAATAGTAACCACGTGCGCGCGGCGTGTTTGCACCCCGGGGGTAGCAATTGTTGAGGTTGCGGGGCTGCAGATAGACTGCAAAGTGGTCGTCATCGGTCTGTTGCACGCCGCCCTTGAGGGTGATTTCAAGCCCGTCCAGCGGTGTCCACAGGAGCTTGCCGGTGGCACTCTTCGTTTCCGTGCCGCCCACATCGCCGCCAGTGGCCTGGTTGGTGAACTCACCGTCGTAGGTGTCGTAGCTGGCGCCGACGTAGAAGGCCAGCTGATTGTCGATGATCGGGCCGCTCAGCCAGCCGGAGGTTTCCCAGGTGCCATGCTCGGCGCCAGTACCGGTAAAGCCGCCCTCAAGCCCGTCGAGCGAGGGCTTGCGGGTGATGTAGTTGATCGCACCGGCATAGGTGCCGCGACCGAACTGCGCTGCCTGCGGACCCTTGATCACTTCAACCCGCTCGAGGTTGAAGAGCTCGGTGGTCTGCGGGGAGCCGGACATGTAGACGCCGTCGACGAAGTAACCAACGGCAGAGCTGTTGGCCACACCATTCACGACAGTCGTGATGCCGCGCATCGACGGACGATCCGAGCCCGGCTGCCGGCCAAAGGCCGAGGTAAAGGACAGGCCCGGGGTGAACTTGGCGATATCGTCGATGCTCTTGAGGTTGAGATCCTCAATGCTTTTCGCGGTAAATGCGCTGACCGCAATCGGGATTTCCTGGATGTTTTCCTCGTATTTACGAGCCGTAACGACGATCTCTTCCGGGATTGCCAGTGCGGGCTGCGCCAGCAGGCTGATGGCCAGCCCTGTCATGCCCAGCAGAGGCTTGTGTAAATAGCCTGTAGTCTTCATGCGGGTTTCCCCCCTGATATTCTGCTTGTCAAAAAAACGTGGCAAAAAAGCAACAATCGGGCTGCTTTCGCCGTACTACTCGATTGGTTTCCGCTGACCTTGCACTACGAAGACCGGTGCAGTCAATGTCTATACGGGCAGTCATGAGTGCTTCCATCGGGGGTCCAGCAAATCCGGGGGGTTGTTGGCACGACGCAAATCCGAAATCGGGCGGTGTCCGGATGACGGCCCCAAAGCTGCCCCTTTCAAGACACTGTGGGGTGTCAGGCTCTGCCGGTCAGCTGACGCGTGATGCCGGCCTTCAGTGGCGGCAACCGGTTGGCAAGACGCAGGACCGCCGTCCTGATGAAGCGTGCCGGCATCTCGTCGTCGGTGAACAGGCTGACCAGTACATTGGTGCCCAGGTAGATCGGCCGCGTCGCCCGCCGGTGTTCTGACTGATAACGCGCGAGTACCGGCATGCTGCCGATATCACGGCCGGCTGCGCGGGCGCCACGTATGGCCCGGGTCAGCGATTCCACGCCGTAAAGCCCGCAATTGAAACCGTGGGCGGTGACCGGGTGCATGCCGACCGCCGCATCGCCAAGCAGCGCGAAACGATGAGTGGCGAAACGCTGCGCATATACCGCTACCAACGGATAGCTGTGCCGTTCGCCCACCAGCCGCATCGCTCCGAGCCGTGAATCGAACTGCTCGCTGACCAGTTTCTCGAATTCGGGGATCGGCATCTGCATCATGGCATTGCTCTGGTCAGCCGACAGCGTGATGACGGTTGAAGACATCAGGCCGTGGAGTGGCAAAACCGCAAGCGTACGGCCGTAATAGAAACATTCGTGAGCGATTTCATGGTGTGGCAACTCGTGGGAAAAACGACAGACGATCACCGTGCGACCAAAGTCGCGCAGGTCGGCGCCAATGCCCATGCGCCGCCGGGCGTCCGAGAAGCGACTGTCGGCAGCGACCATCAGCGGAGCTGCCAGTACCCGCCCGTCTGCCAGACGTACTTCGGCTGCGTTCGTGGAGGTTGCCACGCCGCTGACTGCCACGTCGCTGATGATCTCGATGGAAGGTTTCGAAGAAGCCACCTCGAAAGCGGCTTTCCGGATCACATTGTTCGGCACCAGGTAGCCCAGTTCGGTCTGCTGCGTACCATGCGTGTCAAAGCCCAGGAAGTGCGCCGATTTGCCGTCGATCACCCGGGCCTCGCGGATGGGCGAGACGTCCTCGGCAGGAAAGCGCTGCCACATGCCGAGAGACTGCAGGATATCGACGGCGCGATGGGTAAGGGCGATCTCCCGCCCGTCCGGCGCCGGATCAGCCAGGGTGGCGTGCGGCAGTTTCTCGACCACGGTCACGCCAAAGCCTGCATCGGCCAGCGATATGGCCAGCGACAGGCCGGCCGGCCCTGCACCGATGATGACTACGTCCCGCTCGCTCGCCATGTTCTCTCCTGCTGCTCTCAGTTACGTGTGGTGCCGCCATCTGCCCGGCGACGATTGATGCCGCAGCGGGAGTAGGGGTTCATGCACTCGGCGATCGCATACAGTCCGTCCGGGTTCAGCAGGGTGATCTGCCGGCGGTTGGCGCGCAGCAGGCCGCTTTTCTGGAAGCGGGCAAGGATGCGGCTTACGGTCTCTGTGGCCAGGCGCAGGTAGTTGGCGATGTCCTGCCGTGACATGGCCAGCTGCATTTCGGTGGCGCTGCCGCCCGCAAGCCGGTTCCGGGCACCGACCATGACGAGAAAGGCGGCGAGTCGTTCGTCGGCGCTGAAGTCGCCGGAGATGCTGGTCATGCTGAACACATGCCGGCTCAGCGCGCGGACGAGCTGTACCTGCAGCTCCGGCACCTCGCGTGCGAACTGGCTGATCGCCCGATAGGGCAAATGACAGACCGAGCTTTCCACCAGCGCAATGGCGTCCGCAAAATGCTGCTCGGGAAAGATCGCATCGATGCCGATGATCTCGCCCACGAAATGGAAATTGAGTACATGTTCCCGGCCGTTCGGGTCCACTGCGCAGGTCTTGAGGCAACCGGAACGCACCGCGTAGAGCGAATGGAAGTTGTCTCCGACCCGGAACAGGTGCTCGCCGGGCTTCAGGGTGGCAAATTGCTGCACCATGTTCTCGAACTTGCGCAACTGCTCCGGTGCAAGTCCGGCCGGCAGGCAATGCGGACGAAGGATGCACGTTCCGCAGCGCGGCTTGATCGAAGAGCTGCTCCTGATCGGCGTCGCCGTGACCGACGGCTGGCTGTCGGCGGCGGCCGGATCGGCATTGCCGCCCGCTGGCTTGATGTTTCTGGACCAGGGCATGCAGCCGATTATACGGGAGAGCTGCCACTCCAGCCGGCCCGCAGCCGTCGCTTGACCTCGCCGACATGGCGCCGGCTCACGGCCAGCGGCGGCAGACCCGCCTTGAGCCGCACCTGCCATGCGCCATTGTCTTCCTGCTCGAGGCTGTCCATGTACTCGACAGCGACCAGCGCATTGCGGTGTATGCGCAGGAAGCGCTCGCCGAATTCGCTTTCGAGGTTCTTCAGGGGCTCATCGAGCAGCGCTTCGCCCCCCGCGTAATGCGCCGTCACGTATTTCTGGTCAGCCTGGAAGCAGTAAATGTCTTCGATCCTGATCATCTGCAGCGAGCGGCCGCGCTGGGCACAGATCTGGGTGCGGGGCAGCGAACCGGGCAGCTCGGCCAGTTGTGCCCGGCTGATGCGCGCGGCGTGCGCCAGCGTCTGCTGCAGGCGCTCGCGACGCACCGGCTTCAGCAGATAACCGATCGCCTGTGCGTCGAAGGCCTGGATCGCATACTCGTCGTAAGCCGTGGTGAAGATGATCGCCGGCTTTTGCGCCCAGTTTGCCATGTGACCGGCAACCTGCAATCCATCGAGCCCCGGCATGCGGATGTCCAGCAGCACGATATCCGGCAGCATGTGACTGGCGAGCTGCAGGGCTTCCTCGCCGTGACTGGCTTCGCCGACCACGTCGAAGCCGGGGATCTCCGTCAGCAGCTGGCGCAGGCGACTGCGGGCGGGCGGCTCGTCGTCGACGATCAGTACCCTGGTGGTTCCCGTGCTCATGCCGGCAGTGCCTGCGCTCCGGCCGGGAACTCGATGGTGACGGTAAACAGGCCGGGCACCGTATCGATCACCGACAACACGCCGCGCCTGCCAAAGGCGAGTTCCAGCCGTTCACGGATATTGTCCAGCGCGATGCGATTTCCATGCCGGGGCGCAAGTGCGGTTGGTGGCAGCGGGTTGCTCACGCTGATGCGCACCATGCCATTGGCTGATTCGCCCGATACCTGGATGCGGCCCGGTTTGGGCATCGGCTCGATGCCGTGATAGATCGCGTTTTCGAGCAGCGGCTGTATGACCAGTCCGGGGATCGGCGTGTCTTCGGGCAACGGACCGAGCTGCCAGTCCACCTGCAGCCGCTCGCCAAGCCGGTGCTGTTCCATGCGTTCGTACACGCGCGCGATCTCCAGCTCTTCGCGCAAGGGGATGAGCTGGCGACCATCCCGCAGCGAAGCCCGGAACAGGTCGGCCAGATCCTCCACGGCCTGTTCCGCAGCCAGCGCGTTGGTGCGGGTCAGCGCTGCGATGGTGTTCATGCTGTTGAAGAGAAAGTGCGGGCGGATGCGTGCCTGCAGGGCATTGAGGCGCGACTCGGCTTCACGGCGCACATTGCGTTGCCACTGCTGGGACACGTAGAAGTAGCGCAGCAGCGGTGCAGTCACCAGCATGCCGATGGCGAGGTTCCGGGTCAGAAAGGCCAGATGGTTGGTCGGAAACCAGCCGCCGCCGGTGTCAGGCCCTGCGCCCAGAATGCGGCCCAGCCAGAAGGCGGCCTCCGAGACGGCCGCAACGCTGCCCATCACGACCAGAAAGGTGATGACGCTGCCTTCGGGCACCTTGAAACGGGTCAGCCAGTCACGCAGCCGGCACAGCAGCGCCGCGCTCAGCAGCCCGATCCAGAGCAGCAGGAGGGCCGTCTGGGCAAGGCGACTGTAGAAGGCCCACCAGCCGGGCTGACCGGCCAGGGTCAGCAGCAGGGCCAGCAGCTGCGAGGCGAGTACGACGCCGAAGACGGCGAGCGGAGTGCAGAGATTCGGGATTTCGAAGCCGTCAGTACCCGCGCTACTCCTCGCTGCACCATTCCTCCATGACCCGTTGAGCATCTGCACGCTCGGCATCGAGTTCCTCATCGGTCAGGT
>JAHDYN010000106.1 GCA_023383735.1 Gammaproteobacteria bacterium
TCGCGGCCCGCTTCGGGCTGATCAACACCATGGTCTTCACGCACCTGCCCTCGAACGTCCTGCTGTGCCTCGTGCCCTTCATGCCGAGCCTGCCATGGGCGCTCGCCGTGCTGCTGGTGCGCTTCACGATCTCGCAGATGGACGTGCCGACGCGCCAGTCATACACCATGGCCGTGGTCGATCCGGACGAGCGCTCGGCGGCTTCCGGGGTGACGACGATCGCGCGTTCGCTCGGGGCCGCGCTCTCACCCGCGCTCAGCGGTGGCCTGCTGGCGCTGTCGATGCATGCGCCGTTTCTGCTCGCCGGTGGCCTGAAGATCGTCTACGACCTGGCGCTCTATCGCAGCTTCAAGGCGCTGAAGCCGGAGGAGGAGTAGGGGCGCAGTGCAACAGCCCGCCGCTTCGCTCAGATGCGGCCACCGCTTGCAATTGTCGACGAACTGCAAACATTCGCGGAAAGTCACGCGAGTGCTCCGCTGCGATGATCTGGCGATGCCATCCGCTACGTCTTTTTCGGCCGGTCAGATCGCCCGACAGATCCTGTTGTTGCGACGCCGTCGCGTTCTCCTGGACTCTGATCTGGCGGCCCTTTACGGGGTGCCCACCAAGTCCTTCAATCAGGCCGTCCGGCGCAATGTCGCGCGGTTCCCGGATGACTTCCGATTCCAGTTGACGGCGCTGGAGTGGAGTTCTTTAAGGTCACAATTTGTGACCTTAAACGCGGGGCGTGGACAGCATAGAAAGTACCTGTCATTCGTGTTCACCGAGCATGGCGCCATCATGGCTGCCTCGGTCCTGAACAGCCCTCGCGCGGTTGATATGAGCGTGTATGTCGTCCGGGCATTCGTGAAATTGCGCGAAATGCTCGCGTCGAACGCAGAGCTCTTACGGAAACTGGAGGCGCTCGAGCGGTCCGTTGCAGCACTGGATGCGAGTACACAGCATCGGTTCGAAGAGGTCTATGACGCCATTCGGGCGCTGATGACGCCGCCGACGCCGACGAGTCGACCAATCGGGTTCACGGCAGACCTCGACGACGATTGAAACCGGCGCGGTAGTACTTCACGTCGCCGAAGCCGGAGGAGGAGTAAAGTGCAGGTTTGCGCCGGAGCTGCCTCGCAGGCCTTACTTTCGGTAAGGGACCAGCACCGACTCCAGCATCGGGTAGTGCTTGTCGTTGAGAGTGACGAGGGTGCTGCCACTGGACTCGGTGCTGGCAGCGATCAGGGCATCCATGAGCCCCGTGCCATGGCTTTTGCCGAAATCCCTGCGCCACAGGCCGGCACGCCGCGCGATGTCGGCTGTGATATCGACGGTCTCCAGCAGCCCCAGGAACCGTTCCAGCACTTCCTGCTCGTGACCTTCGCGCACGCCGACGTGCAGCTCAGCCACAGTGGCGGCCGAAATACGCAGCGTTCTTTTTGTCTTCTTCAGGAAGGCGACTGCATCGGCCTGTCCGCGCAGGTAGTCGATCAGGACATCCGTGTCGAGCAGCAGCGGGCCGGCCATCGGGTGCTAGCGCCTGCGCGTCGACATGCGGTCGGCTTCCTTGCGCAGTGCGCTGAAGTCCGGGCGTCCCGATGCATCGCGCCACAAGCCGGCCGCATCGTCCAGCGCCTGCGCCCGATCGCCTGGCAGTGCCTGTTCGATCAGCCGGTCAACGGCATCGCGGATCAGTTCGCTCTGGCTGCGCCCGGTACGACGGGCCAGCATGCGCAGGGCGGCCTGCTCGCTTTCAGTCAGGTAAATCTGGGTTCTAACCATGGCCAACGTCCCGTGATGTATGTCCATGATGTATATGATTTCCGCGTCGGTCAAGCGCGTGCCGCAGGGTTGCCCATGGCTGGATTATGGCCTTCCTCCCGTGGAGCGAAACGCGTGAAACTCTCGCACCTGCCCGGAAATGCGGGAGCCCTTCAAGACCTCCCGAAACCTCCCGTTTCAGTACCCGGCAAAACGCTGGATCACCGGATCTGCGCCTGCCCCTTCAAGTGACGCAATGCGTCAGGCACTGCCGGCCTGGCGCTTGCCGGTCATCGCGGACTTGCCGAAGAAGCCAGCCGCTACCGTGCCTTCCATCGAGTCGCCGTTGATCACGACTTCGCCGCTCAGCTTCATCGGAAAGGGGGAGGTCATCTCCATCTGCCAGGTGAAGGTATTGCCATCGAGCTTGCCGTTGGTGACATCGATGGTGCCGAGCATGTTGGTGCTTGTGCCGGTCACGACGTTGCCGTCGCTCTTCAGATCCATGACCGAGGGCTGGTCGCCCATCGGCGTCTTGCTGATGCAGTCCCACTTTCCATCGATGCTGCTCATGATTGTCCTGTCTCCTCAATGCAGTGTGAAGCCGGGGAAATTCCGGCGCTGGCCGAATCATCCTTTCATCGGCGCGGGCAGAAGTTGATTTGTGTCATGGCGGGAAGTCAGGGTATCTGGCTGACGGGTACTCGGCTTGGGCTTGCCGGGCCCGCGTTGGCGGCGCAGTATCGAGCCATGCGAATTTGTCAGAGATTCCCTGCGCCATGAGGATATGGCGATGCATGCGGTCGCAGGCTGACGCCTTGGTCGATGCAACGCATGGGTCTCGGTGGACGGGCATCGTGACCTATATGCTCTGTGCATCTCTCTTGGGTGGCTGTGCCAATATCGTATCGGTAGCAGCAAGTGCGAAGAACAGCATCGGTTTGCCGATATCAATCCAGGAGGGAATCCTGGAGCGACAGGAGACTACTGAACCCGGCAGCATTCGCTGGTCCTTGGATCGTCGTTACGCAATGGATGCCGACGTGAGGGTGTTTCCCTATCCGCCAGCGTGGGGATGCAGCACCGAGTTCATTGTCAACTCGGCAGATGTCATCATTGGCTTCAATCTTGTTGGTGATCGCTGCACTTTTCACAAGGGTGAGTTGTGGTAGTCGTTCTGTGTTGCAGGTGCCGAGTGCATAAATGAAGTTGCCGGCTATTTACGTTCTCGCGACACTAATCGGTGTAGCCTTGATCTATGGCTGTACTGATCATGCCTTGTCAGCCGAGCGGGCTTTTGATGCCTTGGGGCAGCCAGTAGCCAAAGTTGTTGCCCGGGCTTCTGTCTCGTCAGATCAGAATGCACAGACACTTCGTGAGTACACGACGCGCGCCGGAGTACGGGTTGTGGTAATTCGTGATCGCCCTGGGTGCGAAATTCACTATTTCGTCAATGCATCCGGGATTGTTTCCGGGTACATGTTTGCGGGTGACCAATGCACAACCTATAACCTGCAAGGGCAGTTGTGGGAGAAAGATCTGGTTCCGACTGGATCAACGGTCGACTAGACATCCATATGCACAATTGATGGCCCGACTTGCTGTCGGAGTTGCTGCCTTTTCTCTGGAATTGCCTGATTACCTCTGCCCGCCAGGTTGCCCCCGTTTCAGGTCGATCGCACACGATTGACGGGCTGCGCCGGCAGCCAGATCTGGGCATGCTGCCAGCCATGTCGCATGCTCGCCGCCCCATGACCTTGACTGTCGCTCTCCGTCGTAATTACGATGTGATTACAAGGAGGCTGGTCATGAAGGCGAAGCTCGTGCGCATCGGCAATTCTCGCGGGGTGCGCCTGCCGAAGCCGGTTATCGAAGAGGCGCAACTGACTGACGAAGTCGAAGTCAGCGTGCGCGATGGTGCGGTGCTGATCCGCAGCGCTGCGCACGCCCGGGCCGGCTGGGCGGAAGCGGCCGAGGCCATGCAGGCCGCAGGGACAGACCGGTTGCTCGATCCGGAAGTGGCCACGCGCTTCGATGAGGCCGAGTGGCAGTGGTGACTGCCAGGCGCATCGAGCGGGGCGACGTGCACCTGATCGATACCGGTCCGGCCGTTGGCGGCGAAATACGCAAGGCGCGGCCCTGCCTGATTGTCTCCCCCGACGAACTCAATGCCCACCTGCGTACGCTGATCGTCGTGCCGCTTGCCACCGGCAGCCATCCGTACCCGTTTCGTGTCGCCTGCCGCTTTCGTGGCAAGCGGGCTCATGTGGTGCTCGATCAGGTTCGCACCATTGACCGTACCCGGCTGGTCCGTCGTCTCGGCCGCCTGCCTGAGCCAGTGGTCGGTCGTTGCCTGAACCTGCTGCAGGCGATGTTTGCGCCGTAGAGCGACAGCAACGGCTGGTGCCCAATGTCCGGCCGCGACCTGGTCGCGACATTTCACGGACCTCAGTGCTGCACGAGACGGCGCGCAAGCAGGTGGCTGATCGCGAGCGCCAGCAGGCCGGTGAGGAACAGGCCGGCGCAACGTGGCAGCAGGGCCAGCAGCGCTTCGCCACGCCAGAACAGCCCGCTGTAGGCTTCGAGGGCCCAGGTGTTCGGTGTGATCCAGCCCAGCGTCTGCAGCCAGCCGGGCATGAAGAAGCGCGGCACCATGCTGCCGCCGATCGCCGACATGATGAGGATCACGACCGTGGGCAGGATCTGTGCCTGGGCGCGCGTGCGACAGGCCGTGACGAGCAGCAGGCCGAGCCCGGCGGCGAGCACCGCCGAGCAGAATGAAATCAGCAGCCACGCGCCGAAGTTGCCCGGCACATCCACGCCATAGAGCAGCCAGGCGACGGCGAAGATCACCGTGCCCTGCACCATGCCCTGCAGGGTCAGAAACATGAATCTGCCGTTCATCACCACCGTCATGCCGCCCGGTCCGGCGGCGATGCGGTCGAGTATGCCGGCCGCCTGGTCGTCGAGAATGCCCACGGCGTTCTGCGCGCTGGCAAACATCAGGAACATGAATGCCACGGCGCCGGCGTAGTAGGCGATGTGGTTGAGCGCGGCGGTCTGTCCGGCCACGTTCTCGCGGTCGAGCAGGTCCTCGAATGACCAGCCGCCGCCCTGGCCGGACCCGGCGGACTCGCGGAGATCGGCCAGCCCGGTTTCGATTTCCGCCTGCTGCCCGGCCGAAAATTCCGTGAACTCCGTGCCGATGAGTTCGGCGACGCGACCGATGGCGAGATCCGGCAGGGCCGAGAAGTACGCGCGCTGCAGCTGCCCGCTAAGCACCGTGGCAGCGACGCTGCGTGAAGGGTCGACGAGCAGCAGCAGCGGCGGTGCCGCGAGCCCGGCAGCATCGGCCAGCGACTCGCCATCGGCGCGCACGATCAGCGCCACATCGGCGGTGCCCCGGCGCACCAGGTCGAGTGCAGTGGCGCGGTCGGGGACGTCGGGCACGAGGCTCACGGTGGCCTCGTGCTCGAGGGCAGCCAGCAGGCGCGTCGAGTCGGCGCTCCGCACCTCGTCGACGATCGCCACATGCACCTGGACTTCGTCACTGGCTGCCGTGGCAAAGATCTCGGCAAAGATCAGGAAGAACACCGCCGGCACGAACAGGCTGAGCAGCAGGGCGCCGCGGTCGTGCAGCAGCTGGAGCAGGGCGGCCCTGAAGATCGCCAGGGTCATCTCGGCGGCACCTGTCCGGTGAGTTCGATATACACGCCATGCAGCCCCGGCTGGCGGATGCGCAGTTCGGCAATGTCTGCCCCGGCGCTGATGAGTTGCGCACGCAGCGCCGGCAGGCTTTCAAGGCCGCTGCTCAGGCGGCCGATCCACACCTGTGCCTCGTTGGTTGGCGACAGCCGGGCGGCACGCAGTGCGTCGCGGATCGCCGGGGCAGGTTCCGCCGCCAGCATCAGCACCACTTCCTGGTCGCTGCCGAACAGCCGGCCGATCAGCTGCACAAGGCTGTCCTCGGCGCGGATCGCCCCTGCCGACATCAGCGCGACGCGGTCGGCGAGCGCCTCGGCTTCAACCAGGTCGTGAGTCGTCATGATCAGGCACATGCCGGCCCTTCTCAGCCGGTCGAGCACCTGGTGTACTTCGCTGCGCGCAACCGGATCGAGTCCGACGGTCGGTTCGTCGAGCAGCAGCAGGTCCGGGCGGTGCAGGGTGCCGGCCGCGATGTTGATCCGTCGCTGCATGCCGCCGGACAGGGCAGCGACCGTATCGCCGGCCCGCGCGGCGAGGCCCGTCCAGTCGAGGGTGTCGGCCACGGCCGCCGCCAATTGCGCGTGTCCGAGGCCGGCAAGGCGACCGAACAGTTCGAGGTTGTGGCGCACGCTGAGCTGGGTCCAGAGCGCGATCGACTGCGGCACAAAGCCGATCCGGCGCCTGACCGCCGCGTCGAGCGGATCGCCGCCGGCGATGCGGATGCTGCCGCTGTCCAGCCGGGTGCGGCCGCACAGGGCGCGCAGCAGCGTGGTCTTTCCGGCCCCGTTCGGCCCCAGCAGCACGAGGATCTCGCCGCGGCAGGCGCGTAGCGCCGCACCTGACAGCGCCGCACGGCTGCCAAAGCGGCGTACCGCCGACTGCACCACCACCAGGTCTTCAGCGAGCGGGGGTGCTGGCACGGCGTGCTGCGGCTCAGAGGCCGAAGCGCGCAAACAGATCGCGTTTCGGTCCGGGCAGGCGGGCTTTGAGGAAGCGGCCGAGGAGTTTGCCGGTGGTCATCCAGGCGATGCGCCTGCCGCTCTGCCGGTTGGCGAGCATCTGTTACACCAGCCAGGGCGTGGATGTCTCCACATAGTCGCAGAGGATATTGAGGATCGGGCGGATCTTCTGCCATTCGGCAGGATCGATCTGCTTCTGCTCCTCGAACCAGTTCTCGGTGATGAGCATGCCGGGGCTGATGG